>NZ_JASONN010000097.1:0-366 GCF_030217285.1 Pauljensenia sp. UMB3104
CTCGCCAAAGTTGCATCGCACGGTTGCCCAATACAAGGCAGCCCGATTTTACCAGGCTGCCCGTGCTCAAAGGAAGGCAGCCTAATGACTACTGAACTACAAAATTTCAAATTCGGCCAACAACGAGTCCGTACTTTCCATGACAAAGCGGGAGAAATTTGGTTCGTTGCTGCTGATGTCGCAAAAATACTTGAATACCAAAGCGCCAAGGATTTCACTCGCGGCCTTGACGAAGATGAAAAGGGTAGGCAGTTTGTGCCTACCCCTGGAGGAAGGCAAGAACTCCTTACTATTTCAGAAGCGGGCCTTTACGCGGCACTGGTGCGCTCCAAGGCTGAGCGAGTTGCGCCATTCCGCCGTTGGGTG
>NZ_JASONN010000098.1:0-364 GCF_030217285.1 Pauljensenia sp. UMB3104
TCCCAGCAGGCGTGGGCACCAGATGATGAGGCTCTGATCTATGACACTGCTTCGTCGCCGTCGATTTCAATTAAAGGTGATGAGGGATCGGGAACGTTAACAGCAACGGTGACTGTTCCCGCTGTCGCGTCAGTGAACAGTGAAGGCGTGAAGACGCGGAGCGAAGACTCCATGATCTCGTCGACGTTCAACCTGGTCCAAGAGGGCGGGCAGTGGCGCATCGATTCCCCCGAAGATGCGTTCATCGTTTCTCAAACGGCGTTCAGTGCCGCCTATGAACAAGCGAACCTCTATTTCCCGGCGACGACCGGGGATGCCTTGGTTGCGGATCCTCGTTGGTATCCTTCGCGTCGCCTTGCCTCGC
>NZ_JASONN010000099.1:0-364 GCF_030217285.1 Pauljensenia sp. UMB3104
CGTGATCGCGCCGTCGTCGTCGGTCAGGCCCGAGGGGACGTCGATCGCGATGACGGGGCGCGGTTTGATGGAGGAGAGCCTGTTGAGGACCTCCACGGATTCCGCGAGCACACCCGTGAGCGGGCCATGGGCGCCGGTGCCCACGATGCCGTCGATCCAGGCGTGCGCGAGGAACACTTCGGACCACGCGGGCGTGTTCTCAATGGAGCGCAACGACTGGCCGTCCAGGTCGACGATGCGCACGCCCGCTTCCTGGGCGGCGGCGAGGGCGCGGCGATGGCAGCGCTTCTTCAGGAGGTAGGCGGTCGCCCCGATTCCTCCGCGCGCGAGGATCGCGCAGGCGTAGAGGGCGTCCCCGCCATTG
>NZ_JASONN010000100.1:0-363 GCF_030217285.1 Pauljensenia sp. UMB3104
GTATTGCGGATATCGAGGCGCGCAACGATCCGTGATCGATGGCGTACCCTGACGTCGTTACTGATCGTTTCGCTACCGATCGTGCTGGTTATTTCGTCGATCACTCTCTGGTCGATGATGTCATCATCACGCTATTTGGCGATACAGAACTTAGGGCCGAATGATTCGACTCAAGCGCGAATTACACGCGTCAGCTTTAATCCGATCGAACAGGATTATTTGGGTGAACCAGCGGGTGATGTGACTTCTGCGTCCGTGGATTCATCGTCTGTCGATGAGTTTCAACTGAATCGGTGGCTCCCCAGCGATGCTGTGATGGTCACAACGCTATCTTTCCCGTCGGTCAATGTGTCAACTGAAGAC
>NZ_JASONN010000101.1:0-360 GCF_030217285.1 Pauljensenia sp. UMB3104
GGCACTGGGAGCTTGATACTGTGGTGTCTTCCAGAGGCGAAAGCAAGGGGTGTTTAGCGACCTTTCTAGAGCGAAAAACTCGTTTTTACTTAGCTTTCAAGATACCAGATAGAACAGCCAAAGCCATGTTTTCAGCCATCGAAAAACTTTGTAGGCTATTTCCAAAAGAGGCTCTTAAAACCTTCACTTCAGACAGGGGAAAAGAGTTTGCCTGCTATCCTCTGGTAGAGAATTTAGGAATTTCCTTTTTCTTTGCGGATGCCTATTCATCCTGGCAGAGAGGAAGCAATGAAAACGCAAATGGCTTACTAAGAGAATATTTCCCAAAGAAAACAGATTTAGCCACTATCTCTGATGAGG
>NZ_JASONN010000102.1:0-360 GCF_030217285.1 Pauljensenia sp. UMB3104
ATGCGAGGCGGTGCTTGAGCCCCGCATAGTCGTCTGCGTCGCGTATTTCATGTATTGGGAAGTAGACGTGGAAACGCGGCCTGGCCGACACCACGCCCTTCGGTTTCTGGTGATTACGAGACGTGGCGGTCATGAACTCCACACCAGCCATCAACTCGGCGAGCTTCTCCGGGGTGACCCACTCGGACTCGGTGTCGGTGTGATCGTTGTCGATATCCATCACCACGCAATCCGAGGAGATGAAGGCTGCAGTTGAGCGGCGATCATTCACATACGTGGCAGCCACGTGATCAAAACCCGCGACCGCGCTCAGCGAGGCCGCGTCAGCGACGATGTGCTGGTTCGGGTAGTGGTTATTGT
>NZ_JASONN010000103.1:0-360 GCF_030217285.1 Pauljensenia sp. UMB3104
TGCACGAGAACACCATTTCCAGCTACAACGACCACACCCAAGAATTCACGCACCTAGCCTCGCTCCAAGCTCAGGACACTACTACACAGGGCGTAACCCGATTTGTTAGTGAATCATCACGAGGTTCAGATCATCGTGGGCAAACCATCGTGTTTCATTCTGCCCGGCATCACGCAGTGCAAGCGGCGCGTGACTATGCCCAGGGTTTGGCAGACCTCAACGATAAAGACTTGGACGCTCTCGCAAAAGACATCGAACGCGACGTCCACGAGGACTACTACCTTAGCGGTCTTATCCGTAGAGGCGTCAGCTACCACATCGGCTACCTTCCACCAGCGATCCGTGAACGCATCGAAGGCC
>NZ_JASONN010000104.1:0-359 GCF_030217285.1 Pauljensenia sp. UMB3104
GCCGCAACCGGAATGGAACCGCACCTCGTCCTCGCGACCGGCCTTGCTGGTCTGCTGGCCGGCGCGCTCTCCATGGCAGCCGGTGAATGGGTCTCCGTCACCAGCCAACGTGAACTGCTCGATGCATCGATCCCCGATCCCGAAGCACACCAAGCTGTCCCGGACCTCGACGTTGACGCGAACGAACTGGAACTCGTGTTCCGTGCTCGTGGCGAAAGTCCCGAAGAAGCGCGTGCTCACGCCATAAAGGTATTCACCCAGGTCGCCCGCCCCGCCGGCTCAGAGTCCGGTGTCATCGCGGTGCGTGCCGCACTCGAAGGCGGGCTACCAGCTCATGCTGGCGCCACCGAACAGGTTGG
>NZ_JASONN010000105.1:0-358 GCF_030217285.1 Pauljensenia sp. UMB3104
GACTATGAGACCAAGGTCGCTGCGGCGAGGGCCGTGGTTGACGGTGGGATGAGTAAGCCTGAGGCGATGGTGCGTTTCGGTATTGCGAGCGCGACATCGTTGAAGAAGTGGTGCAGGCTGTACCGCGAGGGCGGCGCGCAGGCGCTCAAGCCCAAGCCCAAGGGCAGGCCAAAGGGGGCGGTGCCACCAACGCGTGAGGAGGAACTCGAAGAGCGCGTGCGCAAGCTCGAGGCGCAGGTGGCGTACCTAAAAAAATCGATTGCCCTGAAGGCGCAGAGGCGCTCCCAAACCGGGACAAAGCCCTAGTGGTCGCTGAGCTTTCAGGGCGCGGACATGCGGTGTGTGATCTCCTCGAGGC
>NZ_JASONN010000106.1:0-357 GCF_030217285.1 Pauljensenia sp. UMB3104
GAAGCTCTCGAAGGTCTGCCAGTCCTGGCCGCGAAAGAACTCGTCCTTGAGGTGCCCGAAGACCTGCTCGGTGGCGCCGTTGTCGATGCAGTTGCCTTTGCGTGACATGCTCTGGATGAAACCGTTATCGGCGAGCGCACTGATGTAGGCCTTGTGCTGGTATTGCCATCCCATGTCCGAGTGCAAGATCGGCTCGGCCCCTGCGGGCTTGGCGTCCATGAGCATCTGGAGCATCTCTTTTTGTTGGGCGAGGTTGGGACACATGGAGATGGAGTGGGCGACGATCTCTTTGCTGGCAAAGTCGTAGACCGGAGCGAGGTAGGCCTTACCGAAGGAGAGCTTGAACTCGGTGACGTC
>NZ_JASONN010000010.1:0-85183 GCF_030217285.1 Pauljensenia sp. UMB3104
GTGCTGCGACGCAGCACCGGCCCCCACTTGTTTCACGCGCCACCATTGGCACGCACATACGACAAAGCACGCCGAACCGAATGCGCCTGTCGGCGCGAAGGCCGCTCGTAGCGGCAGAGTTTGGAGCCCGGGGCATACCGGTCCGGCGTGCCCCTAAACTTTACGGCCGCACCCGCGGGGCCGCATCCCGTGGCGGCGTGCATCAACCCACACAGGGCATCCGCCACAGCGCGCATCCCGTCGCCGTCGCCGAGGCCGTGGCTGGCCCATGCGGTGCCGTGCCCCCGCCCCGCACGCGCGAGAGCCGACCCGCGCGGGCGGCCCCTGCCTCGTCGGGCGCGCACATGTGGGACCATGGGAGCGTGATGACTTCGACCCCGCCCACGCGATCCCGAACCCGCCCGAACCGCGGGCGTCGCCGCGAGACCCTGGCGACCCGGCACGTGCCCAACGGAATCGGTACCCTCACCGTCACCCTGCTGGCCGTGGCGACCATCGTCGCCTGGTGGCTGCCCGGATCGCGTTGGAGCGTCGGTCCCGTCGCCGCCATCGCTTCGTTCCTGCTGGCCCTCGGCTGGCCGACGCTCGCGCGCCTGCACATGCCGTGGCTCGCGCAGGCGGTCCTCGCCCTGGGTGGGGCGCTGACCCCGATGGCCGTCGCCTACTGGAAGAACCTCGACATCGCCGTACCCCTGACGGGCATCACCCTGGTCGCCCTGGTCGCCGCCACGATCCTGGACGCGCCCGCGCCCCGCGACCACTCCGTGGGCCACACGAGCGAGCACTGGGGCTCCACCTCGCTGACTGCCGCCCTCGCCTCGTCGGTGACCGGCCTCCTCATCGTCACCTCCGGGTCCATGTGGGTCTCCCTCACCGTCCACGAGCGCTGGTCCGTCATCGTCCCCATGGCCGCCCTCATCGCGATTATCGCGGCGGCGTCGGCGCGCTCGGGACGCAGCGCGAAGGCGGGCGTCGTCTACGCGATGCTCACCGGCATCGTCGCTGGCCTCGTCGCCGCGTCAATCGCGTGGATCCTCGGACAGACGTCGGACCTGCTGCCCGTCGTCTTCCCCTTCATCGCCAAGCGTTTCGGCGAATTCGTCGCTTTCCTGACCCTCGGCGGCGTCACCGGCTTCGGCGTCGGCTTCGCCGTCTCCGTCGTCGACGCGCTGCTGGGCGAGCGCGCCGCCTCCGCGCAGCTCGCCAACGTTTTGGGCCGAGGCGCCGCGAAGTTCCTCGTCGCAGCCCTGCCCGTCTACGCGATGATCCGCATCGGCGGAATCTGAGCAGCTGCATCCGATGACCCGCGGCGTCCGCGGTCGCACCCGGGTCAGGTTCTCGCGCGGTCAGGCCCCGGCCTCGTCCGTGTTCGCTCCAAGCTGGGTGCGGCCCGGCTCGCGCGCCCACGCCCACCCGAGGCGTTAGGCTGGAGCCATGATGGTGATACCTGCTGACCTGCCCGCACTCGTCGCTCCCGTCGCGTGGATGCTCGGAACCTGGGAGGGCTGGGGCATGCACGCACAGCCCGCCGCCCCCGGCCAGGACGCTTCCGCCGAGGCCCCCGCGGATTCGCCCGTCATCGAGGAGATCCGCGGCGACGTCGTCGGCGCGCAGATGCGCCTGGTCACGCGCGTGTACGCGGGCGAAGCCTCGGCTCCGATCGACCCCACGTGGGACGCCGCGCAGGGCTTGGCCGCCATCCAGAAGGGCGACCTGATCAGCGAAGAGACCCTGTACGTGTCCGTCGCCCCCTCCGACGCGCCGCTGCCGCCTCCCGGTCAGTACAACCCGCGCGAGTTCACGGCGACCTCCGCCTCCACCGAGGGCCACAGCGCCGTGTGGGACGGCGTGAGCGTCGGCCCGCGCGTGCAGATGGTCTCCGACGCGATCGCGCTCGGCGCGGACGCCACCCGCGTCACGCACCTGGGCCGCATGTTCGGCCTGGTCGCGGGCGAGCTCATGTGGACGCAGGAGCGCACGCTCGACGGCGAGGATGAGGCCGACGTCGAGATCTCCGGTCGCCTGCACCGCACCGAGCAGGCCTCGACCGAGTCCGGCGAGGTCATCGAAGGCATCGACGACTCCCAGGACGGCTTCCTTGTCTGAGCCTGCGCTAGATTCAGAGTTCGTCGACGAGGCCGTGGCCTCCTTCGGCGCGACCCCGCACTTCGGGGACCCGTCGGGGGAGCAGTGGGCCCTCGAGGGTGGTCGCGCGCTGGTGCGTCGCCCGGACCTGGCGGTCATCTCTGTGTCGGGGACCGATCGGCTCACCTGGCTGACGTCGCTCGCCTCCCAGATCGTCACCGACCTCGTCCCCGGCGTGAGCCGCGAGCTGCTGATCCTCTCGCCCGAGGGACGCGTCGAGCACTGGGCGGGCGCGAGCGACGACGGGGAGACGCTGCACCTGATCGTGGAGCGCGCTGATCTTTCGGGGTTTGTGGCGTTCCTTGATTCGATGCGTTTCGCGCTGCGCGTCGCTGTTTCTGAGAGCGACGTCGTCGTGTTCTCCTCGGTCCGCGCGGGCGCGAACATGCCCGACGCCGTGGCCGACCTGCCCGGACTCCTGTGGACCTGGGAGGACCCGTGGCCCGGCGTCGTGGAGGGCGGGGCCGCCTATTTCCAGGGCGAGCGCCACCCGGGCGCGCGCACGCCCATGATGTTTCACGCTGTTTCACGCGAGGCCGCGGACGAGTTCGAGGCCGCGTGGCTGGCTGCTTCGCCGGAGGCTGGCTCTCGTCGCCGCGGCGGATACCTGGCGTGGGAGGCCATGCGCATCGCCGCGTGGAAGCCGCGCCTTGGCCGCGAGACCGACGCCCGCGCGATCCCGCCCGAGGTGGACTGGCTGCGCACCGCCGTCCACACGTCGAAGGGCTGCTACCGCGGCCAGGAAACCATCGCGCGCGTCCTCAACCTCGGCCGCCCCCCGCGCCGCCTGACGTACCTGCAGCTGGACGGCTCGCGCGGCGACCTGCCCGCGCCCGGCACGCCCATCGAGGTGGGAGGCCGCCAGGTTGGCGTCATCACCTCCTCGGCGCGTCACGCGGACGAGGGCCCGATCGCCCTCGCGCTGATCGCCCGCGCCGTGCCTGTGACGACGGTCTTCGACATCGACGGCGTCGCCGCCGCCCAGGAGGAAATCGTGCCCGTCCACGGCAAGTCCTCCGTGTCCCCGGAAACCCGCCCGGGCGCCGACCTCTCCCGCGAGGCCGGCCAGCGCGGCGGTTCCACGGGCTTCGGTGGCCTCGGCTCGGCCCTGGGGTCGCGCTGATGCGCGCCGTCATCCAGCGCGCCACCTCCGGCGAGGTGCGTGTCGGCGGCGAGGTCGTCGGCCGCCTTGCTCTTTCTGGTGGTTCTGCCGGTTCTGCTGGCTCTGCTGGCTCTGCTGGTGACGAGGCGGGGGAGGGTGCCGGCGGAGCGCGCCAGGGCCTCGTCGTCCTCCTGGGCGTCCAGCGTGGTGACGGCCTTGAGCAGGTTGCCACGGTCGCCCGCAAGATCGCCGAGCTGCGCATCCTTGACGACGAACGTTCCGCCCTCGACGCGGGTGCTCCGATCCTTGTGATCTCGCAGTTCACCCTGTACGGGGACACGCGCAAGGGGCGCCGACCCTCGTGGGCGCATGCCGCGCCCGGGGATGAGGCTGAGCCCCTCGTCGACGCGGTCGTTGCGGATCTGCGCGGCCGGGGCCTGCACGTCGAGACTGGCCAGTTCGGGGCGATGATGGAGGTCTCGCTGGTCAACGACGGCCCGTTCACGGTCCTCGTCGAGGCGTAGTTCCCCCACAATGTCGCACGTAATTTCCCTATCAACTTTTCATGTTTTGAAATGCTGTCGTTGCAATTGCAACGTTTGTGGGGCCTGTTGAAAACTGACCGAGGGAAATTACGTGCGACTTTTGGGTGAGGCTCCCAGAGGTACCTGCCGATAGTTCGTGCCCCGGCCTCGGCCTCGTCAGTGCCTCGTCAGTGCTGGCGCGCCTGCCGCGCCTCAAGCTAAGGGGCGTGCGCGGATCCGCACTCACACTTATTCCCGATGAGGTGTTACACCTGATCGGTAAGGTTCAACCCCTTCTGATCGGGTTGAATCTTCCCGATAGGGTTGAATCCTTTCGACAGCTCCGCGTTTGTGCTTGTTGCGATGGGGCCGTGCACCCGATCAGTAGGCATTACACCCGTTCTGATCGGGTGTAGCGCCGCGTAACGGGTGCAGTGCCCCTCAACGGGTGTAGTGCCCCTCAACGGGTGTAGTGCTCCCTAACTGGTGCATTGCTGCGCGCAGTCGCATGCAGCGTTTCTTGTGGGGCTAGTCGTTTCTTGTGGGGCTAGCTGCTTGGATTGTGGGTGTGGCCCCATCGCGTAGTTTCCCCACAACGTCGCACGTAATTTCCCTATCAACTTTTCATGTCTTGAAGTGCTGTCGTTGCAATTGCAACGTTTGTGGGGTCTGTCAAAAACTGACCGAGGGAAATTACGTGCGACTTTTGGGTGAAGCTCCCAGAGATACCTGCCGATAGTTCGTGCCCTGGCCTCGGCCTCGCGCCCGGATGCGTGCCCCGGCCCAGCGCCGCACCGTGATCCCCTCCGTTCCCCGGCCCGGCGCCGCTCTGTGGCCCGCCCCGGCCTCGGCCCTGCGCCGAGGGCGAAAGCGCGCGCACGTCGCCCGCGCTTTTCGTAGTCTGTAACCAGTCAACTGGGACGGGTGTACGCCGAGCTCGGCGAAGTGCCCGTCCTGCACAATGAGGAGAGGCATGTTCGAACGCTTTACCGACCGCGCTCGCCGGGTCGTCGTGCTCGCGCAGGACGAGGCTCGCGGTCTCAAGCACAACTACATCGGCACGGAGCACCTGCTGCTCGGCCTGATCTCCGAGGGTGAGGGCGTCGCCGCCAAGGCCCTGGAGACGATGGGCATCAAGGGCGAGGCCGTTCGCGCCTCGGTCATTGAGATCATCGGCGAGGGCGAGAAGCCGGTCGAGGGCCACATTCCCTTCACCCCGCGCGCCAAGCGCGTCTTCGAGCTGAGCCTGCGTGAGGCCCTGCAGCTGGGCCACAACTACATCGGCACGGAGCACCTGCTGCTCGGCCTCCTCAAGGAGGGCGAGGGTGTGGCCGCCCAGGTGCTGACCAAGCAGGGCGCGGACCTGGCGCAGGTGCGCCAGACTGTCATCCAGATGCTCAGCGGCTACCAGCGCGGCGACGACGAGGGCCGCGAGTCCGTGGGTGCGGGCGTGGGCGGATCGGGTGGTCCGGAGCGCTCCAACTCCGCGATCCTCGAGCAGTTCGGCCGCAACCTGACGCAGGCCGCGCGCGAGAACAAGCTGGACCCCGTCATCGGCCGCCGCGTCGAGATGGAGCGCGTCATGCAGGTCCTGTCGCGCCGCACGAAGAACAACCCGGTCCTGATCGGTGAGCCCGGCGTCGGTAAGACGGCGGTCGTCGAGGGCCTGGCCCAGGCGATCGTGCACGGCGACGTGCCCGAGACCATCAAGGACAAGCAGATTTACAGCCTCGACATGGGTTCGCTGGTCGCTGGCTCGCGCTACCGCGGCGACTTCGAGGAGCGCCTGAAGAAGGTCCTCAAGGAGATCCGCACGCGCGGCGACATCATCCTGTTCATCGACGAGATCCACACCCTCGTGGGTGCGGGCGCCGCCGAGGGCTCGATCGACGCCGCTCAGATGCTCAAGCCCATGCTGGCGCGCGGCGAGCTCCAGACGATCGGCGCCACCACGAACGACGAGTACCGCAAGTACATCGAGAAGGATGCGGCCCTCGAGCGCCGCTTCCAGCCGGTGAAGGTCGAGGAACCCAGCGTCGACGAGACGGTGGAGATCCTCAAGGGCCTGCGCGACCGCTACGAGGCGCACCACCGTGTCATCATCACGGATGCCGCGATTCAGGCGGCCGCCGAGTTGGCGGACCGCTACATCTCGGATCGTTTCCTCCCCGATAAGGCCATCGACCTGGTCGACGAGGCCGGTGCGCGCCTGCGCATCCGCCGCATGACCGCGCCGCCCGAGCTGCGCGAGCTGGACGAGAAGATCGCCGAGGTGCGCCGCAACAAGGAGGCGGCCATCGACGATCAGGACTTCGAGAAGGCCGCGTCGCTGCGCGACGAGGAGTCGAAGCTGGCCGAGGAGCGCAAGGCGAAGGAAGAGGCGTGGAAGGGCGGCGAGTCCGACGAGATCGCCGAGGTCGGGGATCAGGAGATCGCCGAGGTCCTGGCCATGTCGACCGGTATCCCGGTCGTGCGCCTCACTCAGACGGAGACCGCGAAGCTGCTCAAGATGGAAGACGAGCTGCATAAGCGCGTCATCGGCCAGGACGAGGCCGTCAAGGCTCTCGCCCAGTCGATCCGTCGTACGCGCTCGGGTCTGAAGGATCCGAACCGTCCCGGTGGCTCGTTCATCTTCGCCGGCCCGACCGGTGTGGGTAAGACCGAGCTGGCGAAGGCCCTCGCCGAGTTCCTCTTCGGCGACGAGGATGCTCTCATTCAGCTGGATATGTCCGAGTTCTCCGAGAAGCACACGGCCTCGCGCCTCTTCGGTGCTCCTCCCGGCTACGTCGGCTACGACGAGGGCGGCCAGCTCACGGAGAAGGTGCGCCGCAAGCCGTTCTCGGTCGTCCTCTTCGACGAGGTCGAGAAGGCTCACCCGGACATCTTCAACTCGCTGCTCCAGATTCTGGAGGAGGGCCGCCTGACGGACTCTCAGGGTCGCAAGGTGGACTTCAAGAACACCGTCATCATCATGACGACGAACCTGGGTACTCGCGACATCAACAAGGGTGTCCTCACGGGCTTCCAGACCGCGGACAACTCGACGCACGACTACGGTCGCATGAAGTCGAAGGTCGCGGAGGAGCTCAAGCAGCACTTCCGTCCCGAGTTCCTCAACCGTGTTGATGACACGATCGTGTTCCCGCCGCTGACCAAGCCGGAGATTGCGCGCATCGTCGACCTGATGATCGCGAAGCTGGCTAAGCGCATGGAGGCTCAGGATATGCGCCTGCAGCTGACGGATGAGGCTCGCGAGCTGCTCGCGGACGTGGGCTTCGATCCGGTTCTCGGTGCGCGTCCGCTGCGTCGTGCGATCCAGCGTGAGATCGAGGACGCGCTGTCTGAGCGCATCCTGTTCGGAGAACTGCAATCCGGTCAGGTTGTTACCGTTGGCGTCTCTGGGGAAGGTAAGGACCGTAAGTTCACCTTCAATGGAGAGTGATTTACTCGCCAATTGTTCGCGGCTGACAAACCGGACACTTGAGAGGGCGGCCCGTCGTACTGCGACGGGCCGCCCTCTAGTTGTCAAGTAAGTGCTCATCTGATAGATTCTCGTTAACTATTAGCGTGCGGTGTAGTCGTGCCACACTATTGAGTGGAGACTGCTCAGCAATCGGGAGAGGGTCAATGAGCGCGCAATTGCGACGAAAAGTAACCAGTACAAGGCGACGCCTACCGGCGTTTGTCCTGGTGCTGGTCGTTGCTGCGCTGTGCATCGCAGGCGTTATCTACAAGGGTGCTGAAGTCACGCAGGTCAACGTCAACGACGGTGGCATCTGGGTGACGAACAAGTCCAAGCAGATGGTCGGCCACCTCGACTACGAGGCCCGCATCCTCGACGGCGCCCTGCGCACTGAGGCCACCAACTTCGACGTCGGCCAGGCTGGCGAGACCGTCACCGTCTCCGACCTCACCTCGCTGACCGTCGCTCCCGTCAATGTCACCCAGGTGTCCCTCGGCTCCCCGACGGCTCTGCCCTCCGGCTCGAGCGCCATGCAGGGCGGCGACGTCCTCGGCGTCCTCAACCCCACCGACGGTACCCTGTGGACCACCTCGGCCACCGCGCCCAGCCCCGCGAACCTTTCCGAAGGCGCGGCCCTGTCCTCGAACATGGGCACGAGCGCGTTCGTGACCGGACTCGACGGCTCCGTGTACTCCCTGGCCGCCTCGGGCACGCTGACGACCGTCAAGCGCCAGGGGACCGTCGACCAGGCCGCGACCAGCCGGATCGAAGGCATCCCAGAGGACGCCCAGCTGAGCATCACTGTCGTCGGCGACCAGGTCGTCGCCCTCGACTCGCAATCCAACACCCTCTTCCTCCCGGGCGGCAAGAAGCTCGACCTGGGCGCCGCCGGAGTCGAGGAGGGCGGCATCCTGCAGCTGGCCGGACCGAAGGCGGATTCCGTCCTCCTCGCCACGCCCTCGGCCCTCGTGTCGATTCCGCTGGCGGGTGGCACCCCGACGATCACGCGCGCCACCGAGAGCGGCGCCAGCGGCAATCCCGCGGCCCCCGTTCGCCACGAAGGCTGCGCGTACGGCGCGTGGAGCGTGTCGGGCGCCTACATGCGTGCGTGCGACGACCCCTCCGCGAACAAGCAGATGGTCGTCGATACGCTCACGACCGCTCGCGACATCGTCTTCCGCACGAACCGCAAGGCCATCGTCCTCAACGACGTCGCGCAGGGCAGCGTGTGGCTGCCCGACTCGAACATGGTCCTCATGGACAACTGGGACGAGGTCGAGAACCAGCTCGAGGAAACCGAGGAAGAGCAGGATAGCCCCGAGCTCACGAACGAGGTCGCCGATCCTCAGCAGCGCGAGCAGAACACCCCGCCCGAGGCCGTGGATGACGAGTTCGGCATCCGCCCGGGACGCTCGACCGTCCTGCCCGTCCTCGACAACGACTCCGACCTCGACGGAGACGTGCTGACCGCGGCCCCGACGAGCGCGCCCGAGTGGGGGACCATTTCCATCGCGCGCGGCGGTCGTGCCCTGCAGATCTCCGGCGTCGATGCAAACCAGACCGGCTCGACGTCCTTCTCCTACGAGGCCTCCGACGGGCAGGCCTCGGCGTCCGCCCGCGTGCAGGTGACGATTCACCCCTACAGCCAGAACGCGGCGCCGAACCAGCTGCGCGCATCGACCGTGAAGATCGGCGCGAATGCGCAGATTCAGTACCAGGCGCTGAGCGACTGGCGAGACCCCGATGGCGACCCGATCTACCTCAAGAATGCGGAGGCGCCCGAGGGCCTGAGTGTGTCCTTCAGCGAGGATGGTTCCCTGACGATCACCGATGAGGGCAGCGCGCCCGGCCCGAAGTCCATCGTCCTGACGGTCGCGGACGACCAGGGGGCCGAGACGCGTGGCGAGCTCATCGCGACGGTTCAGGAGGCCGGAAACCTGCCTCCGTCGGCGAACGGCGACCTGTTCCAGGCGCACCCGGGTGAGACGGTCACCCTCGACCCGCTCAAGAACGACACTGATCCCAACGGCGACCCGCTGAGCCTCGCCGCTGTCTCGGGTGCACCCGCGGGCGCGACCATCTCGCCGGACCTGGACCGCGGCACGATCGACTTCCGCGCCACCGCGCCAGGCTCCTACTCCTTTGCCTACACGGTGTCTGACGGCATCGCGACGACGCTGGGCATTATCCGCGTCGAGGTCGTCGAGGCCACCGCTCTGCCGCCGGTTGCCGAGAACGACACGGCGGTCCTCCCGCTGGGCGGATCCGTGCTGGTCGCGCCCCTCAACAACGACTACGACCCGTCGGGCGGCCTGCTGTCTATCACCTCGGTCGACGCCTCGAACGTTCCCGGCCTCGAGGTGGCTCTCATCGACCGCCACCTGCTGCGCGTGACCGCGCCATCGGGCCTGACCCAGACCGCGAGCTTCTCGTACACGGTCTCGAACGGCCAGGGCGAGGCCACCGCGGACGTCATGGTGATTCCCGGCGCGGCTGACCGCTCCGACCTGCCGCCCGTCCTCAAGCCCGACCGCGCCAAGGTGCGCGTCGGCGACGTGGGTACCGTGTCGGTCCTGTCGAACGACCGCTCCCCGGCGGGCCTGAACCTGCAGGTCGAGTCGACGCTCGCCTACGACCCGACGAACGCGCTGGGAACCCCCTTCGTGACCGGTAACCAGGTGCGTCTCGAGGCCGGTGCCAACCCCGGCATCATGGACGTCACCTACTCGGTCATCGACTCCGCGGGCAACCGCGCGTCGAGCACGGTCACCTTCGAGGTCGTCGGCGCGTCCGACCAGAACCAGCCTCCGCGCCCCCGCGACATCAGCGCGTGGGCGGCCGCGGGGCAGACGACGCGCATCCCCGTGACCCTCGATGGCATCGACCCGGACGGCGACTCCGTGAGCCTGACGGGCCTCGACTCCTCGCCGCAGCAGGGCAGCGCCACCGCGCAGTCGACGTGGATCGACTACACGCCGAACCAGAACGCTTCGGGCACGGATTCCTTCACCTACACGGTTACCGACCGTCAGGGCGCACGGGCCTCCGCTCGCGTGCGCGTCGCGATCTCCGCGGCTCCCTCGCTCAACCAGAACCCGGTGGCCGTGCCCGACACGGTGCTCACGCGCCCGGACCGCATGGTGACCGTCAACGTCCTCTCGAATGACGTTGACCCCGACGGCGACCCCCTCACGCTGGAGGAAGACGGCCTCGAGACGGCGACGCCCGAGCTCGATCCGCAGGTCCGCTCCTCCTCGACCCTGCAGGTCCACACGCCTTCGCAGGTCGGCACCTACCTGGTGTCCTACACGGTCAGCGACGGTCGCGGCGGCTCCGCGCGTGGCACCGTGACGGTGTACGTGCAGGACGACGCGCCCCTCAAGGCGCCGATCGCCCGCGATGACTACGTGTCCTACGAGGACCTGCCCACCGATGGTTCCGCCGTGCGCGTGAAGGTCCTCGAAAACGACGAGGACCCCGACGGCAGCATCGATGAGCTGACCGTGACGAGCGCCGAATCCGGCGTTACGGTTGACGGAACCGACCTGCTGATCCCGGTCACCGACACCCTGCGCCTGGTCGTCTACACGATCACGGACCGCGATGGCCTGACGAACTCCGCCGTCGTGACCGTGCCCGGACGCGACTCCACCGCGCCCTTCCTGAACGCCGCGGCCCTGCCCATCGAGATGGACGCGGGAACATCGCGCACGATCAACCTGTCGGATTACGTCGTGACCCGCTCGGGCCGCAGCCCCCGCCTCGTCGATGGGACCTCCCCGGTGCCCCAGACCGGCCTGGACTCCGTGGTGGCGGACTCCTCGACGCAGCTGACGCTGACGGCGACCGCGACCTTCGGCGGTAACTCCGCCTTCCTCATCCAGGTCGCGGACGGCGGCGCCGACGACGCTGGCGCGCTGAGCGCGTCGCTGTCGCTGCCCGTGCGCATCAAGGCGACCACGAACCAGCCGCCCACCTTCGCCCCGACCGCGATCCGCGTCGAGGCCGGGGGTGCTGCCGTCACGCAGAACCTCGCGCTCGCCGTGCGCGACCCCGAGGGGACGGACGCCTCAACCTTCACCTACGCGATGGGCTCCGCGCCCAGCGCCGTGTCGGCCTCGCTGTCCGGCACCGTCCTGACGGTCTCCGCCCCCGAGGGCGCGACCCCCGGATCCGCCGGCTCCATCCCCGTCAGCGTCACCGACGAGCAGGGCAACACCGTCAACGCTTCGATCCCCGTCGAGATCGTGTCGACGACGAAGCCGCGCATCCAGGTGCCCCCGTACACCGTGAACGCGAAGGTCGGGGATACGGTGATCGTTGACGTTGCCTCGCGCGCCACCAACCCCTTCCCCGACACGCCGATTTCCCTCGTCGGAACCGCGGTGTCCCTGGGTAACGCGGACATCGCCTCCTCCGGCACGTCGGTCATGGTCACGCCCCGCGCCACGGGCACGATCTCGGTGGGCTTCCAGGTCAACGACAAGCTGGGTGACCCCTCGCGCGTCGTGCAGGGCACCATCACGGTGACCGTCACCGACAAGCCCGGCGCGCCCACGAACGTGGTCGCCGAGGCCGTGGGTGCCACCGGCGCGAAGGTGACCTTCGACGCCCCCGCGTCGAACGGCTCGCCCATCACCGGCTACCGTCTCTACGACTCCAACGGCGCGAAGATCGCCGACTGCCCGAACACCGTGTGCGAAGTGAACGGCCTGCGAACGGGACAGAGCTACCGCTTCTCGGTGAGTGCGGTGAACGAGCAGGGCGAATCCGCTCGCACCGCATCCAACGAGATCACGCCCACCGGCGTCCCGGATCGCCCGGGCGGACCGAGTGTTACCCCCGGCGATGGCGAACTGACGATGACATGGGACGCCCCCAACAACAACGGGTCCCCCATCACGGGCTACACCGTGTATGCGACCGCTGCTTCCGGTTCGCGCACCTGCACGACGAACGGGGAGCGCACGTGCACGATCAGCGGCCTCGTGAATGACCAGAACTATACCGTCACGGTCGTCGCGACGAACGCGAACGGTAACTCCCAGGCCTCCCCGGGCGTGAGTGGCACCCCGAAGGCGACGCGACGCGGCCCCGATCAGCCGGTCATCACGAGCGGCTCCGCGGTCCAGCAGCGCGACGGAAACGGCGCTCTGGCGACCATCACCTGGTCCCTGGGTAGCTCCGGCACCGCTCGATGGGGTCAGACGATTGTGTCGGTCAACGGCATCACCAAGACCGTCTCGGGCGGAACCACCAGCACCCAGATGACGGTTCCCTACGGCGTGGCCCTCACCGTGTACGTGACCGTCAGTAACACGAACGGTGACACGGCGACCTCTCCTGGCTACGTCATTCCGGCGGTCGTCCACGAGGATCCCACTCCTCCCAAGACGACGCCGCTGGCCCCCGACGCGCCGCGCCTGGGTCCGCCCTCGGATAACGCCCTCGGCAAGCTTCGCGTCGCCGACGCCCGCCTGAAGGAAGGCAACGGCTACAAGGCCGCCGACCTCGAGCTCTTCTACGCGGACAGCGCGGCGGGGTGTACGGCACCCGGCAACCCCCTTCGTCTCAACAACGGCGATCGCGGCGACTTTAATATCGGTCCGCTCACCCCGGGTGCGACGATGACCTTCTACTTCTGCCAGCGCGGCAAGAAGGACGACGGGTCGTACGTCTGGAGTCCGGTGACGGCGGCTACCGGTACGGTCGGTAACGGCCAGCGCGACGGTGGTGGCGGTGACGATGACGAACAGATCCCGCCCTTCGAGGTTCACGCGACCGCCGGTGCAGACTCGGCGAGCGCAAGCTGGACCATCCCCAGCGGGGTGACGATCACCGAGACCAAGGTGTGGATCGAGGGCATGGAAGCGTCGACCGGGCAGACCATCAGGGGTCCGCTCACCCAGTGGTGGGCTGATGACCTGCAGCCCGTCCACGAGTACACGATCATCGTCCAGCTCACCGGCAGCGGCGGCCAGCACCGAGAGGTGAGGACCACCGTGAGGACCGGGGAACTGACCGATAATATTGCTGTGACTTTAGACGGGAAGATGAGCTGTCCGAACGGAGAGGAGTGCGGCTCGATGACGCTGCGCGCCGTCAACGCCCAGAAGTTCCAGTCCGGCCTCACCCTCGTGTGCAGCGTCAAGACGGGACGTCCCGCGTCGATCACCGAGTTCCGCTTCTCGCGGGATACCCCCCAAATTACGGGTATCCTGACCGAGGTCACGATGGCAAAAGAGTTCCTCGCGAAGCCTCCCGTCACCTCCTGTCACGTCGAATAGACCACTCCGCCACACAACAAAAGGTAGAAACATGACCCTATCCATTGAGGATGCAACCAGGTTCGCCCAGGTCTTCAAGGGCCTCGTCGACGGCGTGTCCGTGGCGGTTCTGGACAAGCGCCAGGCCGTGCGACTCGCTCTGACGACGATGTTTGCGGGCGGCCACCTCCTGCTCGAGGACGCCCCCGGTACCGGCAAGACCGCCCTGGCTCGCGCGATCAGCGCCGTCATCGACGGTACGCACTCGCGTATCCAGTTCACCCCCGACCTGCTGCCCTCCGACATCACCGGCGTGAACATGTTCAACCAGAAGACGGGCGAGTGGGTCTTCCACGCCGGCCCCGTCTTCGCGGAGATCGTCCTCGCCGACGAGATCAACCGTGCGTCGCCCAAGACGCAGTCCGCCCTCCTCGAGGTCATGGAAGAAGCCCAGGTGACGGTCGACGGCGTGCGCCGCCCCGCCCCCCAGCCCTTCATGGTCATCGCGACCCAGAACCCCGTCGAGCAGGCCGGCACCTACCCGCTGCCCGAGGCCCAGCTCGACCGCTTCCTCATGAAGACCTCGATCGGCTACCCCTCGCGTAGCGCCATGATCGACGTCCTCGACGGCTCGGCCTCCCCGGACCGCTCGAAGAACCTGCGTCCCCTCGTGACCGGTCAGGACATCGTCGCCTGGGCCGCCCTGGCCTCGGCGAACCACACGGACCGCGCAGTCCTCGACTACGTGGCCGCGCTGGCGGAAGCCACCCGCGAGGACGAGTCCTCGCTGCTGGGCGTGTCGACCCGTGGCGCCATCGGCATGGTGCGCTGCGCCCGCGTGTGGGCCGCCGCGCAGGGCCGTAACTTCGTCCTGCCCGACGACATCAAGGCCCTCGCCGTGCCCGTGTGGGCACACCGCGTCATCGTCGACCCCGACGCCGCATTCTCCGGCGCGACCGCCGAAGGCGTCATTCAGCGTGCCCTGACCTCCGTGCCCGCCCCCGCGGTCGGCGCGTAAGGAACCGACCGGACACGATGATGCAAGGGAAGCGCACGGACACCCCCACGATGGTCTCGCCCCGCAGGGCGAAGGCCGGTCCTTCGCAACCCCTGAAAGCCCTCGCCTCGGCGGTCACGCCGATCGGCTGGGCGGTCATCATCTTCATCATTGCGGGCCTGGCAATCGCGGTCACGCTCGAATGGGTCGAGGCCCTCGCCTGCGCGCTCGCGGGCGCCGTCGCGCTGTTGATCGCGGCTCTGCGCGTCGCCTGGCGGCCCCCGCACCTCGTGTCGATCCGCGTGCCAAACGAGCGCATCGTCGCCGGTCAGACGGCCGTCGGCGAGATCTCGGTGCGTAACGAGCGCTCTCGGTCCGTGCGTTCGGGCATCATCGAACTGCCGATTGGCTCGGGCACCGGCGAATTCGTCGTGCCCCCGCTGGGCGCCCACGAGACCTGGGACGAGATGTTCCTGATCTCCTCGCGTCACCGCGGCCTCATCAGCATCGGCCCCGCCCGCGCTGTGCGTTCGGACGCGCTGGGCCTGCTGCGCCGCGTGCGCATGTGGGACGAGCCGGTCGTCCTGCACGTGCACCCTCGCACCGTGCGCGTGCCCTTCGACGCGACCGGCTTCCAGCTGGACGTCGAGGGTGTGTCCACCGGTAAGCTCTCGAGCTCCGACGTGTCTTTCCACGCCCTGCGCGATTACGAGCCGGGCGACGACCGGCGCGCCGTGCACTGGCAGTCGACCGCGCGCATGGGCAAGCTCATCGTGCGCCAGTACGAGGAGACGCACCGCTCCCACCACGTCATCGTCCTGGACACGTCGCGCGACGCGTGGGACTACGAGTCCTTCGAGACCGCGGTGTCGGTCGCGGGCTCGCTGGGCCTGGCGAACCTGCGCGAGTCACGTCCCGTCTCGCTGACGACGACGGAGACCTGGCTGCCGTCCGGGCACGCCATGCGGATGCTGGACGCGCTGTCCGAGGTGTCGGCGCGCTCCTTCGGGGATTTCCCCCTGCGCGTGCGCGAGGCCGTGGCCCAGCGCCCCGGCGTCTCCGCGCTGACGCTCATCGTCGGCCCGCAGGTGAGCGATAGCGACGCGGCGCACCTGGCCCGCCTGGCGCCCATCGACGTGCCCGTCTCCATCATCCGTATCGGTGCCGAGAACGAGCGCGCCCGCCGCGACCTCGGCCGAGGTGTCCTGCTGGATTGCTCCACGCTGGATGATCTGCCGCGCATCATCGTTGCCGGAGGCCTGGCATGAGCAGCAACGTCAACACCAAGCCGCGCGCTCAGCGCATCGAGTCGCAGGCCCAGCCCGAGGCAAACGAGACGCACGTTCGTGCGGTGGGAGAGATCCCTGATGCGACAGAGAGGCGCGACCGTGGCGCGGGCGAGCAGTCATCGGATGCCCCCAAGCCCAAGACGACGCGTAACCGCCTGCTGACGATCACGCAGCGTTTCGCGACCTACCGCACGCGCCTGCCGATCTGGTCGCTCCTGATCCTCGGTTTCCTGTTCGTCGGCCCCGTCGCCGCCTTCGAGCCCGTCTTCGGCGGGGGAGTAGGCGCAATCGCCGCGGGCGCGGGCGTCATCTGCGGCCTCGCACTGTCCGCCGCCTCGACGCGCTGGCGCTGGGACGGCGTCACGAGCGTGCTCAGCGTCGTGGTCACCTACTTCCTGCTCGGAAGCGCGGCCGCGTTGCGCTCCGAGGCCCTCTTCGGTGTCCTGCCGACCGGCAAGACGCTGCAGGTCATGGTCCTGGGCTCCTTCCGCGCGTGGAAGGACCTCCTGACGCTGACCGCCCCCGTGTCGGTCTACTCCGGCCCCGCCCTCGTGCCGTGGATGAGCGGCCTGGTCCTGGCATTCCTCGCCGGTATCATCACCGCGCGCTTTGGCCGTGCGGTCCTGGGCTCCATCCCCCTCGTCCTGATGGGCGTCATCTCCGTTTTCTTCGGACTGTCGCACCACACGCTGCCCCTGTGGGCGGTGCTGACCTGGTGGGCGCTCCTGGCAGCCTGGTGGGCGGCAACCGCGCAATATCAGCGCATCACGCTGGGACAGGACGTCCTCGTGGGTCGCTCGAGCGCACCCGGCGCGGACAACACCCTCGGGCGCCAGTCCCGCTCGACCGTCTACGTGTGGACCCGAGTCATGGGTGCGCTTGCGGTGCTCGCGGTGTCCGTGGGTATCGCGCTGCCCGCAGCGTCCTACTTGGGGTCCTCGGGGACGCGCATCGTCGGCCGTGACCTCGTCCAGCCGCCCCTGGACATTCAGGCCTATCCCTCGCCGATGGCCTCGTTCCGCCACTACACGACGGACCTGAAGGACCAGACCCTCCTGACCGTGTCCGATCTGCCCGAGAACCAGCGCGTGCGCATCGCCGCCATGGACGTCTACGACGGCACGACCTTCGGTATGACGAACAAGCGCGACGACGAGCACACCGGCTACATTCCGGTCGAGACGACGATCCCAGGGCGCCCCGAGGGCACCTCCATCGCGACGGTGGAGACCACCGGCATGTCCGGTCCGTGGGTGCCCGTCCTGGGTGAGCCCTCGCAGATCACCTTCTCGGGCGCGTCCGCGACCGCCCAGAAGGAGGGTCTGTTCGTCGACACGTGGTCGAATGCCGCGCTGACGACTGGCCCCGCGGGGACGATGAGCTACTCCGTGACGACCACCTTCACGGCTCCCGTGCGCGACGAGGACGTGGCAACCCTGGCGGTCGCGCCCTTCACGATGGCGGATACCAACGTTCCCGAGGCCGTCGCGACGAAGGCAGCCGAAATCACGCAGAACGCGTCCACCGCGCTGGCGGCCGCGCGCGCGATTGAGCACTACCTGTCGACGAACGGCTTCTATCTCAACGAGAACACGCAGTTCTCGCGCCCCGGCGTGCGCGCAGACCGCCTCGAGCGCATGCTCTCCGACGACAACAACCTCATCGGTGACGACCAGCAGTACACCGCGCTGATGGCGCTGATGCTGCACCAGCTGGGCATTAACGCGCGCGTGGTCATGGGTGCCTACCCGGAGGGCGGCTCCCAGGGAGGTGCTGCGACGCTGCGTGGTTCCGACATTCGCGCGTGGGTCGAGGTCGAGTTCGCGGGTGGTCACTGGGTCGTCTTCGATCCGACGCCGCCGCGTGACCACACGCCGCAGACGCAGGTTCCCAAGCCTCGGTCCGTGCCGCGCCCGCAGGTCCTGCAGCCGCCGGAGCCCCCGGAGGCTCCCGCCGAGCTGCCGCCGACGACGCGCGACCAGAACGCTGATCCGATGGCTCCTCCGGCCGACCCGTTCCCGTGGGGTGTCGTCGCCGGCATCGCGGGTGGCTTCCTGCTCGTGTTGCTCCCGCCGCTGCTCGTCCTGCTCTACAAGGCGGGCCGCCGGAGGCGTCGCCGCCGCGCTGCGGCCGCCCAGGCGCTCGTTGGCTCGTGGGATGAGGTCGTCGACCTCGCCGCGGACTCGGGCCTGCGTATCGACGTGGGACGCACCAGGCAGGAGACCGCATGGTCGCTGGCCTCGCAGTGGGACCTCGGCGAGGATCCGGGCGACCCCTTCACCCTGGTGACGGGCGAGGTGCGCCACGGTGACGACGGGTCGACGGACTCCGTGGAAATCGACGAGGCCGAGGCCGGCAAGGGCCGCTACGTGATCGACGGCTGGAGCCGCTTCGGTGACGACGTGCCTGCCCCCGTCGTGATCGCGCGCTACGCGGACGTCGCGAACTTCGCATCCAACGGCGCCTCCCGTGACCGCGCGCGCGACGCGTGGGAGCAGGTGGGTGCCCTGCGCGCCCAGGTGAGCAAGCGCGCCGGATTCTTCGCGCGTATTCGCCGCGCGCTGTCACTGCGCAGCCTGCGCATGCGCCGTAAGCTGCGCCTGAGCGCGTCCATCGCGCGCACGATGAACGAGGAGGAGGATCGTTGACGCCCCCGGTTGCGGGCCTGAAGGGCCCTGATATTCCCGGCTTCCGATGGGTGCGCCCACTGGGTCAGGGCGGCTTCGCCGACGTCTTCCTCTACCGTCAAGAGCTGCCGAGCCGTGACGTGGCCATCAAGGTCGTGCGCACGCTGGGCGATGAGCGCGGCACGAAGGAACTACACCGCGAGGCCGACGCGATGACGCTGCTCGCCGGGCACCCCTCGGTCGTGGAGCTGCACGGCGTGGGGACGACGAGCGACGGTCGCGCGTACCTGATCATGGAGTATTGCCCGGTGGCGGACCTGCTCACGCAGGTGCGTGCGCGCCCGATGCCGCTCGATAAGGCCCTCGAGACCATGATCAAGATCAGTGGCGGCGTGGAGATGTTCCACCGCCAGGGCTACGTGCATCGTGACATTAAGCCGTCGAACATCATGCTGGACTCCTACGGGAAGCCGGTGCTTGCGGACTTCGGCGTGGCCTCGAAGGTGGGACAGCTGGAGGTTGGCGCCTTCGACGGCTTCTCGGTGCTGTGGGCGCCCCCGGAGCAGCAGGACGTGAATTCCCCGGCCTCGCCCCTGCAGGACGTGTGGGCGCTGGCTGCGACGACGTGGACCTTCGTGACGGGGCGCAGCCCCTTCGAGGATCCGATCGGCGACAACTCGGCGGCGTCGATCGCGAACCGCGTGCAGCGCGGACGCATGCGTGGCCTCGGGCGTGCGGATGCTCCGGCGGAGCTGGAGCGCGTGCTGCGTGCCGCGATGACGATCGACCCGGCCGAGCGCACGCCTTCGGCGATGGAATTCGGCCAGGGCCTGCAACGCGTCCAGAAGGAACTGGGTCTGCCGCGCACCGAGATGGAGATCAAGGAGAAGCGTTCCAAGGCATCGGCTACCGCCGCGGGCGACCAGAAGACGCGCCTGCGCGGCGCTCCCGTCATCGATCCGGATAAGACGCGCCTGCGTTCGAACTCGTACTCCTTCGAGGGTGGGGCCGGCTCGGGTGGCGTCGAGGCGGTTGCGGACTCGTGGAAGATCGAACGATCTGCGGATGCGGACGAGGTGTCGGCCCGTCGCGTCGTCGAGGATCCCTCGGCGGCCAAAAAGGGGATGTCCCCGGTCGCTGGCGTGCTCCTCGCGCTGCTGGCTGCGGTGATCGCGGCCGGCCTCATCGTGGGAATGTTGCGCGGCCAGGGTTCTTTTACGCGCATTTCTCCCGCACCCGAGACGACGAGCGCTTCCTCGGCTCCCGGTGACGCGCTGGGCGCGGCTCCCCCGCAGGTGTCGGGCTTGGTCGGGCAGTACTCCGACGGAATGGTGACCTGGACGTGGACCGCCCCCGACGGCCCCGCACCGCAGGACATCCTGTACGCCTACGAGGGTTCGGGAGCTGCCGGCACGTCGCGCGGTCGCGTGGAGTCGACGAGCGTGACGGTCGATGGTGCGAGCGGGCAGAATTGCATCGAGATCACGACCGTGTCGCGCTCGTCCGGTCGCATGTCCGACCCGGTGCAGGCCTGCGTGGAGGCCCCGTGACGCACAACGATCAATCGGTTTGCTTTTTTCGTCCGCTCTCTGCTCTTGTCGGACGAGACCCTGGTCACGCCGGGTGTAAAATGGTCAGTATCGCGCGCAGTCCCTCGCGCTCAACGCAGCTAAAGGATGAAGGCTCATGTCTCTAGAGGAACACGCGGAACGGCCCGCAGTTCGATGGGGCGCCTCGACCGATATTGGTCCGGTCCGCTCCGAGAACGAGGACTCCTGGCTGGCGGTTCCCCCGGTCTTCGCCGTCGCCGATGGGATGGGTGGCCACCTGGGTGGTGCCCAGGCCTCGTCGAAGGCCGTTATTACCCTGCAGGAGTTTCTGAGCTCGGACCGCCTCGGGAATCGCCCCGTTGACCTGGTGGATCTGTCCGTCGCGATCGACGCGGCAGCCAACGCGGTTGCGTCGCTGGCGCCCGCCGACAATCCGATGAGCGCTCCCGGCACCACGCTGTCGGGGCTCATGGTGCTGCGCACCGCCGAGGGGCCCTACTGGCTCTCCTTTAACGTGGGTGACTCGCGCGCCTATGTCGTGGGCGGCGGGGGCATCCGACAGCTCACGCACGATCACTCGGCGCTGCAGGAGGCGCGCGACCTCGCGGCCACCTCCGGGGCGCCCCGTGTGATCCCTCCCGCGAATGTTGTGACGAAGGCCCTGGGCGCCGGACAGACCGGAAGTGTGAAAGCCGACTACACAATCATGCCGCTGGAAGAAGGCGATCGGGCTGTCATCTGTACAGATGGGGTGCACGGCGTCCTGAGCGATTCGCAGATTCATGCGGTTGTTGCAGCTGGCGACGGTCCGCAGGGGACGGCCGACAGACTCGTGCGCGCCTCGCTGGAGACGGGAACACGGGACAATACGACCGCCGTTGTAGTTTACGCAGGAACCAAATCACGAGTAACATTGACATCGAATGTCATGAATCGGATGATTCAACCAGTACGTCCGGCGTCGATTGAGACCGCTCGCCGGGTCCCTCGTAGAGAAGGCAGTAACTGATGCTTCAGATTGGACGCTTCCTGTGCCGCGGGCAGGGCGCGATGCTCGTCACGGGTCCCCTCGGCGCGGCGCTGGTTCCGCTCGACTTCGCGGACTCCGCGGCCGACGTGGTGTGGGGACGCGCCGACACCCAGGCGTGGCTGTCCCACGTCCAGGCTGAGAAGGGCGACGCCCTCCTGCTGGACTGCGCGGGCGAGCAGCCCTACCTGACGGTCCTCGGCAACATTCAGCTGCGCATGCGCGCCGCCGGCCAGATCACCGAGCAGGTCTGGACCGACCCGATCTGGGCGTGGCCCTTCAACCCCGGCGAGTGGCAGACCTTCGAGGCCACCATCATTGACGGCGACGAGGTCACGTGGATGGTGCCCGCCGCCGACCGCGTCGAGGCTGGCGAGATCCGCATCGGTCGCGCGCTCGACGAGGTCGAGGCCCTCGCCTCGATGCCCGTCGACACGATGGGCTTCCTCATCAACCCCGACATTCCGGACCACGAGCGCCGCGCGCGTCGCGACGCCCGCGAGGAGCTGCCGGAACCCTCCACACGTACGTCGTCCGTGGACCTGGCCGCCGTCGAGGCCCAGTTCCTCGCCGCGACCAGCAACGGCCCGGTCTCGCTGAGCTCGGCCTCGCGCACCCCCGACGCCGAGGAGGTTCCCGAGGCCACCGCCGAGCACGTCGAGGAGCCCCCCGAGGAGGCGCCCGCGAAGGAAGCCGAGCAGCCCTCCGGTGAGCTCTACGTCGTCGCCGACGCCGAGGAGCCGCCGGTCGATACGGCCGAGTCCGCCGAGCGCCAGGGCGGTTTCGGCGAGTCCGGAACCCCGGCCTCGTCCGAGGTTGTTGCCGAGCCTCCCGTCGCTGAGCCTCCCGCCATCCCCGAGGCCATGAGCGCCGAGGGCCTGGCTGGCCTGGGCGCCGAGACCGACACCGAGGCGACCATCCTGCGCCTCGCCCCCGCGAACTCCGGCCCCGCTGCCCCCGTCGCCTTCCTGATTCACGGCGGCACCGTGCCCGTCGAGGTCTCCCGCGACGTCGTCATCGGTCGCGACCCCGATGCTCGCGCGCTGACCGGCCGCCCCGTGGCCACGGTCCTGCGCGTGCCCAGCCCCGAGACCGAGATTTCCCGTTCGCACTGCGCCGTCATGATGACGACGCCCGGCTCCTGGGCCCTCATGGACCTGGGCAGCGCCAACGGCACCGTCCTGCGTCACGCCGACGGCTCGTTCCAGGACGTCACCCCCATGGTGACGATCGCTCTGAACGACGGCGACCTCATCGATGTGGGTGAGGGAACCACGATCGAGTTCCGCGTGCGCTGACATCGCTTATCGATGCTGGTGGGGTGGGCCTGGCGGCCTGCCCCACCAGTATTTTTCTGTGTTTTCTGCGGGGGAGTGGGGAGCGAGTGGCTGCCCCGGCCTCGTCTGTGTTGCGCATATGTCAGAACAATCATACGCCGGGGTGTCTCGAAGTGACCTAGGTCCCTTGAAGCGTGTATCCTTACCCCTGGTAGCGGCCCATCGATGGGCCGGACATCGCAAACACGGAAGTTGAGGACCACGATGGTCAAGTATGTATACGACTTCTCCGAGGGCGACAAGTCCATGAAGGACCTGCTCGGAGGAAAGGGAGCCAACCTTGCCGAAATGACGAAGCTCGGCCTGCCCGTTCCCCCCGGCTTCACGATCACCACCGAGGCATGCCGTGCATACCTCAAGGACTCCACGGTTCCCGAGTCGTTGGCCACCGAGGTTACCCGCGCTCTGCGCGGCGTCGAAGACAAGATGGGCCGCCGCCTGGGCGATCCCTCCGACCCGCTCCTCGTCTCCGTGCGAAGCGGCGCCAAGTTCTCCATGCCCGGCATGATGGAAACCGTCCTGAACATCGGCCTGAACGATGAGTCGGTCCTCGGCCTCGCGGCCGTTAGCGGTAACGAGCGCTTCGCGTGGGACTCCTACCGCCGCCTCATCCAGATGTTCGGCAAGACCGTCCTCGACATCGACGGCGACCTCTTCTCCGACGCCCTCGACGCCCTCAAGGCCGAGCGTGGCGTGAAGGGCGACACCGAGCTGAACGCCGAGGACCTCAAGGGCCTCGTCGAAACCTTCAAGGGTATCGTCAAGGAACAGACCGGCAACGACTTCCCGCAGGACCCCCGCACCCAGATGGACATGGGCATCGAAGCCGTGTTCCGTTCCTGGAACACCGAGCGTGCCCGCATCTACCGCCGCCGCGAGCGCATCCCCCACGACCTGGGCACCGCCGTCAACATCTGCACCATGGTATTCGGCAACATGGGTGAAAACTCCGGCACCGGCGTGTGCTTCACCCGCGACCCCTCCTCCGGCCACTCCGGCGTCTACGGCGACTACCTGGAGAACGCGCAGGGCGAGGACGTCGTCGCCGGCATCCGTAACACGCTGGCCCTGTCCGACCTCGAGCGCATCAACAAGCCCGTCTACGACGAACTGCGCGCCATCATGCGCAAGCTCGAGACCCACTACCGCGACATGTGTGACATCGAGTTCACGATCGAGCGCGGCAAGCTGTGGATGCTCCAGACCCGCGTCGGCAAGCGCACCGCCGCCGCCGCGTTCCGTATCGCCACCCAGCTCCTCGGCGAAAAGCTCATCACCCGCGACGAGGCCCTGGGCCGCGTCACCGGCGACCAGCTCACCCAGCTGATGTTCCCGCAGTTCGACGCGAAGGCCGACAAGGATCTCATCGCTCGCGGCATGGCCGCCTCCCCGGGCGCCGCCGTCGGCAAGATCGCCTTCAACAACGCTCAGGCCATCGAAGCCGCCGAAAAGGGCGTCAAGACCGTCCTCGTGCGCCGCGAGACCAACCCCGACGACCTGCCCGGCATGGTCGCCGCCGAAGGTGTCCTCACCGCGCGCGGCGGTAAGACCTCGCACGCCGCCGTCGTCGCCCGCGGCATGGGCAAGACCTGCGTGTGTGGCGCCGAGTCCCTCGTCATCGACGAGGCTGCCGGCACCGTCACCATCGGTGACCTCGTCCTGACTGCCGACGACACCATCGCCATCGACGGCCAGACCGGTGAAATCTTCCGCGGCGAGGTCCCCGTGACCGACTCGCCCGTCACCACCTACCTCGCCGAAGGCCTCGAGGCCGGCCTCGCAGCCGCCGGCGAAGACGAGGGCACCCGCGAGCTCGTCGAAGCCGTCGACAAGCTCCTGTCCCACGCCGACAAGGTCCGCCGCCTGCGCGTGCGCGCCAACGCCGACACCCCCCTCGACTCCAAGCGCGCCATCGAGTTCGGTGCCGAGGGCATCGGCCTGTGCCGCACCGAGCACATGTTCCTGGGTGAGCGCCGCCCGCTCGTCGAGCGCGCCATCCTCTCCGCCCCCGAGTCCGAGGAGCGCCAGGCCGCCTTCAACGAGCTCGAGAAGCTGCAGAAGCAGGACTTCCTCGAGATGCTCGAGGTCATGGACGGCAAGTCGATGACCGTGCGCCTCATCGACCCGCCGCTCCACGAGTTCATGCCCGCCCTCATCGAGCTGGAGACCAAGGTCGCCGTCGGCAAGGCCACCGGCACCCTCGACCCCGCCGACGAGGCCATGCTCGTCGAGGTTCGCCGCATGCACGAGCAGAACCCCATGCTCGGCCTGCGCGGCGTGCGCCTGGGCATCTACCTGCCCGGCCTGTTCGCCCTGCAGATGCGCGCCCTGTGCGAGGCAGCCGCCGAACTCGTGGGCCGCGGCCTCGACCCGCGCCCCGAGATCATGGTTCCGCTCGTCGGCTCCGTGCGTGAGCTCCAGCTCGTGCGCGAAGAGGCCGAAGGCATCATCGCCTCCGTCGCCTCCTCCCGCGGCGTCGACCTGTCCGGCGTCTCCATCGGCGCCATGATCGAGCTGCCCCGCGCCGCCATGACGGCCGAGGACCTCGCCGAGGAAGCCGACTTCTTCTCCTTCGGCACCAACGACCTGACGCAGACCGTGTGG
Organism: Pauljensenia sp. UMB3104; assembly: GCF_030217285.1. Lineage (NCBI taxonomy): Bacteria > Bacillati > Actinomycetota > Actinomycetes > Actinomycetales > Actinomycetaceae > Pauljensenia > Pauljensenia sp. UMB3104. Next base: position 24,932 of record NZ_JASONN010000010.1, read on the forward strand.
GGCTTCTCGCGCGACGACGTCGAAGGCGTGTTCTTCCCGCAGTACATCGAGGCCGGCATCTTCGGCGTCTCCCCCTTCGAGTCCATCGACGTCCACGGCGTGGGCACCCTGGTCTCCGAAGGCGTGCGCCGCGCCCGCTCCACCAAGCCGAACATCAAGCTCGGCGTGTGTGGCGAGCACGGTGGCGACCCGCAGTCGATCCACTTCTTCCACAACGTGGGCCTGGACTACGTGTCCTGCTCCCCGTTCCGCGTCCCCGTCGCCCGCCTTGAGGCTGGCCGCGCCGCGGTCGAGGACCACGTGGACATGACCGCCTGATCGCTGGCGCTATTCCGCGCGGTGCCGTCTTTCTGAGCGGCGCTGACTGAGTGGCGAGGCCGTGGCCGGGAAACCGGTCGCGGCCTCGCTACGTTGTTGGTGCCGGTGGTGTTGTGGCCCCACGGGTGTTCCGGGCGCCCTGCCGGGCTGGGTTGCCCTGTGTGTCCTGCCGGGCCGGGTTGCCCTGTGTGCCCTGCCGGGCCGGGCTGCTTGATGTGCCCGTGGGCGGCGGCCCGTCCGCACAGTAATTCCGCATGCAATTCCCCGGAGTGTATTTCAAGTATTGAAATCTAATCGTTGATATTCTGCGGTTTTTGAGCGTGCATCGATTGGTGTCCTGGGGGAATTGCATGCGAAATTTGTCTGGCGGTGGTGTTGCCGTCACCTGCGGGTGCCGCGGCCAGGCCTGTGTCTCGCAGCTTCCGCGTTTGTTCTTGTGACTGGGTGTGCTGCACCCGATCCGTAGGCAGTGCACCCCTTCTGATCGGGTGTCGTGCCCCGTAACGGGTGCAGTGGCCCTTAACGGGTGTAGCGGCCCACGCCATAGCAATTTCGCACGTAATTCCCCAGCAGCTTGTTCAAACATTGAATGTGCGTCGTTGGGATTGCAACGTTTTCGGGTGGTCTCGAAAAGTGACCGTGGGAAATTATGTGCGACTTTTGCTGAGGTGGTTATCGCCGTCACTCTCGACCCTCTACTGGCGACCCTCTACCGGTCGCGGGCGCTGTGGTCATGCCCCGCCGCGACGGAGCAATTTCGCATGCAATTCCCCTGAGTGTATTTCAAATGTTGAAATCTGATCGTTGATATTCTGCGGCTTTTGAGCGTGCATCGATTCGTGTCGTGGGGGAATTGCATGCGAAATTTGTCTGGCGGTGGCCCCGCCAACCCGTGCTGGCCCTACCAACCGGCCGAAGCCCGCACCGTGGCCTGGCCCTCCGTGCCACCGGCGTTCTCCGGACCGGGGCCGGTGGGGGTTTTCGCTACACGAAGCCTTCTTGCGGCGTGTCGCCGGCGTGTCGAACCCTCGTGTAGTGCAATTCCCCCCGATTGGCGGCGGGGCGGCCATATCCGGCGTGCGTACAGCAGCGCCCCGCCCGAGGCCGGGCGGGGCGCTACCGCAACCATCAATCAGACGTTCTGCAAAGCTCCCTGCATGGCGAACATGAGGATCACCATGATCGAGTTGTTCAGTGCGTGGAACAGCCATGAGTAGGCCACGTTCTTCCCGGACTTCACGTACACGAGCGTCAGGACGATCGAGAGCGGCAGGTATGAGAAGAAGTCCTGCCACTGGTGAGAGTGCATGTACGCAAACAGCGCCGCTGAGATCGACGCGACGAGCCATGTGGGCGCGTAGGCACTGAGCTTGCCGATGAGAATGTGGCGGTAGAAGATTTCCTCCACCACCGGCACGCCAACGGTCACGAAGAAGGAGAACGCCAGGCCAAGGGCCCCGTCATGCAGGGCGTTGATAACCTGCTGCTGGTTTTCGGCAACTTGCGGGTTGCCTCCGTAGAGCGCGAAACGGACGGAGGCCTGAACGATGACGACCAGGAACCATAGGCCGAAGAGGAGCGCGATCTTGCGCACGGGGCGCGTGCGCAGGTAGGTGAAAGCGGGGAAGAACTCGCGCCCGAAGAATGCGAGCGCCATGATCAGCAAGATGGTGTCGAGCCCGATGTTGATGGCGGTCAGGCTCCACGATGCGGGGAAGATCCATGTCGGCACTCCCACCAGGAAGAACACAGCGTAGGGGATCCCGAAGATCGCGATGCGCACCCACTCGGCGCGGGTCGGGCGCTTCGGGGACGAGGCCGGGGCCGCCTCGCTCTCCACGGCTGCGTCGGGCAGGGGGAGGGGAGTGGTGGCCGCGGGGCCCTGCGGGCTTGCGTCGACCACGGGGGATGCTGGCGTCGCGCTCGCGGGGGTGGCCTGTGGGTCGGTTGTCATGGGTGGCTTCCTCTTCCTGTTGAAAATTAGACCGCCCAAATATTTTGCCAGATCTTGACCTGTAGGGGTGCGTGTCTGGTTGAACTGTGAGACATGAGTAATCCCAGGTATTGCGCCATTTTTATGGCATCGCGTCAGTAAGCGACAATCTTGGGCCCTTAGTCCCCCGATGGGGATAACTCCCCGCGCTAGGCATCATCACGGCATGGTCACAATTTAGGACGACCTAAACGGACTACTTTTCACCTGGGCGAGATGTGGCTACGCTCAACGCTTAGGAATTCCATCATCCCGGCGTTATCTAATCGCCGGATCGTCAGGAGGCAAGTGGTGGCAGTGCTTCGCGCTCACGCACTCAGTATTCGCGCTCACGCACTCAGTGTTGGTCAGCGACTCAGTCGCGTTCTGATTGTCGCCGTGATGGCGGCTCTGGCCGTGGCGATGTTCGCCTCGCCCTCGCGCGCCGCTGATCAGACGTGGAGCGATGTGTCGACCACGATCAATGGCCTGATCGACGAAGGCGTGTCCACGTTCAAGGCGGGCGACGCTAAGGGCGGCAAGGACAAGATCAACGACGCCTACTACAAGCACTACGAGATCACCGGCATGGAGAAGCAGGTCATGGCCCGCATCTCCGGCTCGCGCGTCTCGCAGGTGGAGATGGAGTTTTCGCTCCTCAAGAAGGCCATGAGTGACGCCGACAGTGCGGGCGTTGACAGCCACGCCACGACTCTCAAGCAGTACATGGTTGAGGACGGCGCCTCCCTGGACGGCGTGGCCCCCGGATCGGCAGCCCAGGCCTCGTCGGATGATTACAGCCCCGGCGCGTGGGGTGAGGTCGCCAAGACGATCAACGGCATCCTCGAGGATGGCGCCAACGCCTACAAGGGCGGCGATGCCAAGGCCGGTAAGGACAAGGTCAACGAGGCCTACTACAAGCACTACGAGATCACCGGCATGGAGAAGCAGGTCATGAGCCGCATCTCCGGCTCGCGCGTCTCCCAGGTGGAGATGGAGTTCTCGCTCCTGAAGAAGGCAATGACCGACGACGATTCGGCCGCGGTCGACCAGCACCTCTCGACGCTGACGAACTACATCCGCGAGGACGCCAATACCCTTGACGGCTACACCGGCAAGGCTGCCGACAAGACCGCCGACAGCTCGGGCGCCTCCCCGTGGATCGCCCAGTTCCTGCCCTCCCTCCTCGTGATCCTGCGTGAGGGCATGGAGGCGATCCTCGTCGTCGCCGCGGTCCTCGCCTACCTGGCCAAGGCCGGCCACAAGAACAAGGCCCCGATCGTGTGGGGCGGCGTGGCACTCGCCTTCGGCCTGTCCATCGGCCTGGCCTTCCTCTTCAGCTACGTCACCTCCCTGGCGGGCGCGAACCAGGAGCTCCTGGAGGGCTTCGCGGCGCTCTTCGCGGTCGTCATGCTGATCTGGGTCTCCAACTGGATGATCAACAAGTCCTCCAACAAGGCCTGGGACGAGTACATCAAGAAGCAGACGGACGCCTCGCTGAGCAGCGGCTCCCTGCTGGGCCTGGCCTTCATCTCCTTCCTCGCGGTCCTGCGCGAGGGCGCCGAGACGATCCTCTTCTACGTCCCGATCGTCGCCGCCGCGGGCGACAAGGTCCACTACGTGTGGATCGGCCTGGCGGTCGGCCTCGTGGCCCTCGTTGTCATCTACCTGCTCATCCAGTTCGCGGCGGTGCGCATCCCGCTGCGCCCGTTCTTCACCATTACCTCGCTGCTGATGGCCTTCATGGCCTTCACGTTCACGGGTTCTGGTATCGGGGAACTCCAGGAGGCGGACGTCGTGTCCCTGACGCCCATCTCCGGCTTCCCCACCATTGACCTCTTGGGGATCTACCCCCGAGTGGAGAACCTGGCCGCGCAAGCCATCGTTCTCGCCATCATCGTCGGTCTCTACTTCTTCGGAAAAGCTCGCCTCGCCCGCGAGGCCGCCGCCCAGTCGCGGGCCGAGGAATGACATCAGTCGAGCGACACCGACTTTTCACCCAACCAACACGCACAGGAGATCATCACATGAAGCGTTCTCTGTTCCGCGTCGGCGCGGCCCTGGCCACGCTGGCCCTCGCAGGCACTCTGGCGGCCTGCTCCAACAACTCCTCCTCGTCCTCCAGCGAGAAGCCCGCGGCCTCGTCCTCGGCTTCGGCTGACTCCTCGAACGCCCCCGCTCCCGGCGAGGACGCTGGCTTCGAAGAGCAGCCCCTCGGTGACGACGTTCACGTCGGCCCGCTCGTCGTGGGTGGCGTCTACTTCCAGCCCGTCGAGATGGAGCCCGCCGTGGGCACCCCGGCCGCCGAGTCCTCGATGCACATTGAGGCCGACATCTCCGCCGCCGCCGACAACAAGCTCGGCTTCGGTGCTGGCGACTTCATCCCCGGCCTGACCGTCGACTACACGATCAAGGACAAGTCCGGCACGACCGTCCAGGAGGGCACGCTCATGCCGATGAACGCCTCCGACGGCCCGCACTACGGCCTGAACCTGCCCAAGCTCGACGCTGGCACCTACGACGTGACCTTCTCGATCAAGCCTCCCACGGGCTGGCTGCTGCACACCGACAAGACCACGGGTGTTGAGGGCCGCTTCTGGACCGAGCCGCTCGTCGCCGAGTTCCCGGATTGGCAGTGGGATCCCACGGCCGTTTCCTGGTGATCGATGCTCACGCTTCGCGGGGCCGAGGCAGTGGTCCCTTTCTGGGACTGCTGGCCTCGGCCCTCGCCCCGTGAGGGGACTAGACTCGACACCGTAGCTACGACTTCGGTGAACCTTTATTTCGGGAGGAAAGCCAATGCTTCAGCAGATGAGCGAAGCAACCCTAACGTTGCTGTTGACGATGCTTGCTGTCGGTGCCGTCATCCGCTTTATGCCGGCCGCCGGGCACGGCCGTCGCGGTAAGAAAGCGCGGTCGGCGGCGGTGTGGGCCGGTATCGGCCTGGGCATGATCTCCTCCCTGGTCCTGACGGTGATCAACGTCGAAGCCCCCAAGGCCGTGAACCGTCAGACTGTCGGCTTGTTCACGCTCCCCGCCACGGTTGTTCTCGCGCTGGTCTTCCTCGCGCTGGTCGCGCTGCGTTCGCGCCGCGTGCGCGCGCTCCTGCCCGGCGACGGTGACGACGAGGCCCGGGCGGCCTCGTCAATGGAGGCCGTGGTTGCCGGCGATACCCTCGTGCGCATCGTTGGTGCCCTCTACATTGCGGCCGTCCTGTTCCGCGCCGTTCCCACCGCCATGAACCAGGCCGTCATGATGCTCTCGGGCGGCGTTGAAATCTACTCCAGCCAGGTTGTCCTCGCGATCCTCGGATATACGCTGGCGTGGCTGCTCGTCAGCTTCGTCGCCTGGGTGTCCTACCGCCTGTGCGCGTGGAATAACCGCGTGTGGCCCGCGGCCTTCATCATGGTCGCCCTGCTGGCCAACCACTCCCTGATGATCGTGCGCATCCTCAAGGCCAAGCGCTGGATCTCGATCCCCAAGGGCGCGTGGAACACCATCTCCTGGTTCATTAACCACGAGGCCGTCTTCACGCTTGCCGCGGGCCTGGCCCTGTGCGCCGTCGTGGTGCTCACGTGGCTGGCCTCGCGCTCCATCCCGACCGTGGGAGCCAACCCGGCCGAGGGGCGCCTGGGCCGCGCACGCTCGCGCCTCTACAAGTCCATGGCGGGCACCGCCGCCCTCGGTTACCTGTGCGGCGCGCTGCTCATCACCGTCGGCGTCGCCTACGGCAGCCAGGAGGTCGAGCTGTCCGCGCCCGAGTCGTTCAGCGTCGTCGACGACCAGGTGAGCGTCAACCTCGCCGACATTTCCGACGGCCACCTGCACCGCTACGAGTACACGACCTCGGGCGGCGTGAAGGTGCGCTTCATCGTCATCCAGAAGTCCGGCTCCTCCTTCGGCGTGGGCCTGGACGCGTGCGATATCTGCGGCCCCACCGGCTACTACGAGAAGGACGGCAAGGTCATCTGCAAGCTGTGTGAAGTGGCGATGAACATCGCGACCATCGGCTTTAAGGGCGGCTGCAACCCGATCCCCATCGACTACAAGGTCTCCAACGGCACGCTGACCGTGCCGATCTCGGCCCTCGAGGCCTCGGCCTCCATCTTCGCGAAGTAAGGGGATCGCGTGTTCTTCCGAATGCTGCGCGGCGCCCTCACGAGGCGCGGTAACCGCCACCTGATGATCGCCCTGACCGTGGCGCTGGGTGCCTGCGTCGCCACGTCCATGCTCTCCGTCATGTTCAACGTGGGCGACAAGGTCAACCAGGAACTCAAGTCCTACGGCGCCAACATCGTCGTGCGCCCCCAGGGTGCAGCCGTCCTCGACGACCTGTACTCCACGGGCGAGACCACCGAGTCCCGTTCCTACCTGCGCGAGGACGAGCTCGGCAACATCAAGACGATCTTCTGGACCTACAACATCCTCGACTTCGCGCCTCTGCTGAGCGTGTCCGCCACGGACGCGAGCGGCGAGCACGTGCCCACGACCGGCACCTGGTTCAGCCACCACCTCGAGCTGGCCACCGGTGAGAGCGTCGAAACCGGCCTCGACAAGCTGCGCGGCTGGTGGGGCATCGAAGGCTCGTGGCCCGCGGACGACGACGAGAACGGCGCCCTCGTCGGCGCCACCTACGCGGCCGCCCACGGCCTCGGCGTCGGTGACACCTTCACGCTCACCCGCGAGGGGATCACGCGCGAGTTCATGGTGCGCGGCATCCTCACCAGCGGCGACGATGCCGACCGCGGCGTGTACATTCAGCTGGCGCAAGCCCAAGAGCTCCTCGAGCGCGAGAACGTCGTCGGCAGCGTCGAGGTCTCCGCCCTGACCACGCCCGACAACGACCTCGCGCGCAAGGCCGCGAAAAACCCGAACTCGCTGAGCGTGTCCGAGAAGGAAACCTGGTACTGCACCGCCTACGTCTCCTCGATCGCCTACCAGATCGAGGAAGTCATGACGGACTCCGTGGCACGCCCGGTCCGCCAGGTCGCCGAGTCCGAAGGCACGATCCTCGAGAAGACCCAGCTGCTCATGGTCCTCGTGACCGTCCTGGCGCTCATCGCCTCGGCCCTGGCCATCGCGAACCTGGTCACCGCGGGCGTCATGGAGCGCTCCAGCGAAATCGGCCTCATGAAGGCCGTGGGCGCGAAAGATAAACAGATCATCTCGCTGTTCCTGACGGAGACGATCATCGTCGGCCTGGCCGGCGGGGTCCTCGGCTACGGCGGAGGCATCGTGCTCGCCCAGGCGATCGGCTACATGGTGTTCCATTCCTCGATCGCGTTCGTGCCCGTCGTCGTCGGCCTCGTCGCCGTCCTCGTGATCCTCGTCGTCCTGGGAGCCTCCATCCCGGCGATCCGCTACCTGCTGCGCCTCAACGCGGCTGAAGTCCTGCACGGAAGGTGATGCCCATGTCCAGACGAGCAATGTTCTGGCGGATGGTTATCTCCTCCATCCTGCGCCGACGCTCCCGCGTCCTCATCGCGATCCTCGCCGTCGCCATCGGAGCGACCACGCTGTCCGGCCTCGTGACGATCGCGGTCGACGTGCCCGCGCAGATGGCCCGAGAGATCCGCTCCTACGGCGCCAACCTCGTCGTCACCCCCGCCGGGGACGTGCCCATGACCGACGAGGCCGTGGCCGCCGTGACCGCCCAGGTGCCCGCGAGCGCTCTGGTCGGATCCGCGTCCTTTGACTACGAGACGGTCACGATTAACGACCAGCCGTACGTCGCTGGCGGCGCGGACCTGAATGCGGTGCACGCCATGAACCCGTACTGGTACGTGGACGGGGAGTGGCCCGCTGCGACGGGGCAGATCCTCGTCGGTGAGCAGATCGCCTCGACGATCGACGTGAAGGCCGGTAACACGATCACGGTGAGCCAGCTGGACGCGAGCGCCTCGTCGAAGGCCGCCGCGCAGTCCGGGGCGCAGGCCTCGGCCCTCAAGGTCGATCCGCGTACCGTCACCCTGACCGTGTCCGGCATCCTCAAGACCGGCGGCAACGAAGACGGCTACGTGTACATGACCAGCCAGGACATGAGTGCCCTGACCGGGCAGTCCGACGCCGTGTCGCTCGCCGAGTACTCCATCGCCCTGGAAGGCGACCAACTCAGCGCCATCGCGGACGCGATGAACGCCGCGAACCCCGATATCCACGCCCAGACCGTGCGTCGCCTCGCCCAGTCCGACACGGGCGTGCTGGCGATGCTGCGCTCCCTGCTCATCGTCATCACCGTCATCGTGCTCGCGCTGACCATGATCGGCGTGTCCACCACGATGATCGCCGTCGTCACCGAGCGCCGCAACGAGATCGGCCTGCGCAAGGCCCTGGGCGCGACCGGGCGCTCCATCACCCGCGAGTTCATGGGTGAGGGCGTCATGCTCGGGTTCATCGGAGGCGTCCTGGGGGCCGGGGCTGGCTACGGCCTCGCCGTCCTCATCTCCACCTCCGTGTTCCACCGATCGATCTCGCTGCACCCCGTGATCCTCCTCGGCACGGTCGCCTGCTCGATCCTTATCGCCGTCCTCGCCTGTCTCCCGCCCGTGCGCCGCGCACTGGCCGTCGACCCCGCGCTCGTCCTGCGCGGAGAATGAGAGTCACCATGACCACCTCCACCGCCACCCAGGCCTCATCGGCCACCACGGACGCGCTGCTCACCCTCGACGGCGTTTCCAAGATCTACGGCGACCTGCACGCGCTCGACAACGTCTCCCTCGAGATCCCGCGCGGCCAGTGGGTCTCCATCGTCGGCCCTTCCGGTTCCGGCAAGACGACCCTCATGAACATCGTCGGCGCCATGGACACCGCGACCAAGGGCACCGTCATGCTCGATGGGCACGACATCTCCGATCTGACTGCCGACGAGCTCACCGAGGTGCGCTGCCGCACGATTGGCCTCGTGTTCCAGCAGTTCCACCTCATCGGCCACCTCACGGCCCTTGAGAACATCATGGTCGCGCAGTACTACCACTCGATGCCTGACGAGAAGGAAGCCCTCGAGGCCCTCGACCGCGTTGGCCTCGCCGACCGCGCCACGCACCTGCCGCGCCAGCTCTCCGGCGGCGAGCAGCAGCGCGTGTGCGTGGCCCGCGCCCTCATCAACTACCCCAAGCTGGTCCTCGCCGACGAGCCCACGGGCAACCTGGATGAAACCAACGAGGAAATCGTCCTCGACCTGTTCAACCAGCTCCACAAGGAGGGCACGACCCTCATGGTCGTCACCCACGACGCGCTCGTCGCCGAGCAGGGCCAGCGCGAGATCCGACTCGACCACGGCAAGGTCGTGAAGGAAACGTGGCACGACCACGACTTCGAAGAACGCTCCTCCGGGCTGTCCGTTCCGCGCGACGGCGATGCCCGCAGCGGAAAGGACAAGGTACGATGACCACGCCTATCACCCGATCTGGCTGGGTTGCCCCGGCCTCGTACGCGGTCCTCGGGGCCCTCGGCGCGACGATCCTGGCCGCGTGCGCGCCCTCCACCGGCCTCGACATGACCAAGCCCATGAGCGATGGCACGTGGACCGCCCAGTCCAACGCCGACGACCAGGGCTCCATCGGCACCATCACCATCACCGTCGAGGACGGGCGCATCACCTCCACGTCCTACGAGACGACGCTCGCCGACGGCACCGACAAGGGCGCCAACTACGGCAAGAACTCCGCCGGCGAAGTCTTCAACGAGGACTACTACAAGAAGGCCCAGGCCGCCGTCGCCTCCTACCAGGAGTACTCCGACAACCTCACCAAGGTCGGCGACCCCGCCAAGGTCGACGTCATCACCGGCGCCACCGTCGCTCACCAGCAGTTCGTCCAGGCCGCCATCCGAGCCATCGCTGCCGCGCAGGGCGTCTCTCCCGACGGTGCCGACGACATCAACATCCCCGGCCTGAACGACTCCACCAAGGACGGCGACGTCGACGGCTCCGACAGCTGAGCCCGTGGCCACGTGGCGTTCCTCGTTTCCCGCGATGGGCACCCGCGTCGACATCATCGGCTGGGGTGGGGACGGCATGGCGATCGTCAACGCCATCGTCGAGGTCGTGGTGCGCCACGAGGACCTGTGGAGCGTTTTCCGGGTTTCTTCCGAGGTGTCGCGGCTGAATGCTGTTGGTGTGTCGGCTGGGGGCGGCGACGGTGTTTCCCGCGACGTAGCTGATTCCGCGGAGGCCAGCCCCGGCCTCGTCGTGAGTGAGGACACCGACCGGCTGCTGCGTGATGCGCTGGCGCTCGCGGAGGCGACCGGGGGAGCGTTCAACCCAATGATCGGGCCGCTTGTTGCCGCATGGGACGTCAAGGCGATGCGGGCGGCGTACGTCGCGGGCAGGCCCTTGCCGCCTGCGCCGTCTGGTTGTGTTGTGGAGGCGGCGTTGCGCGCGTCGTCCTTGGGGCTGTTGTCGCGCGTCGGCGAGCGGCGCTGGGCGGTGGGTGTTCCCGCCGAGTCCGTCGGTGGTGCGGAGGTGCCCAGCCCGCGCCTCGACCTGGGTGGCATCGCGAAGGGATACACCGCTGATGCGTGCCGCGACCTGGCGGTGTCCATGGGAGCGCGCGGCGTATTGGTGTCAGTGGGGACGTCGTCGGTGTCGGTGAGTGGTACTCGCGCCGACGGTTCGCCGTGGCGCGCAGGCCTGCGTGACCCTCACGGCGCGCCCACGGCGATTGCCGGCGTCGTGGAGTTGCCTGCGGGCGGCATGGCGTCGCTGTCGACGTCAGGGGACAACCTGGGGCCGCTGGGTGGTGTGCGTGCGGTTTGTGCCGGGCGTGCGGCCGATCTGCCCACGCGTGAAACATCGCGTGAAACACCCGGTGAGGGTGCTGCATCTCCTCGCAACGAAGGCCATCCTGATAAGGCCGCTGGTGGTGGTGCATCTCTGAATTCCGGCCTTGTGGTGTCGAACGGACATGTGACTGGCATGGGGTACTCTCACGCTGATGCGCCTGGTCACGCCTATGTACCTGGTGATGCCCATGCGGCTGCCAACTCCGATGTTCCTAGCCAGGCCGCGCGCCTGCTGGACCACCACATCATCGACCCGCGTACGGGATACCCCGCGCGTTCGGGCGTGCGGCAGGTCAGCGTCGTGGCTTCGTCGGGTGTGCTGGCGGAGGCACTGTCCACCGCGCTGCTCGTCGATCCGTCCATCGATGTTTCGGACGTCGCGGCCCGCTGGGCCCGCGCAACGGGCGCCCCGGCCTCGGCGAAGGTTGTAGGCTTGGTGCGTGCAGGGTAGGGGTGAGGCCCAGGCGTGATGTGACGCTGCCGAGACTCGCAATTGAATGCTCGAACGGCGTGTTCGTTCCCTGTTGCTCCGTTGATGGCTGCCATGCGGTGGAAGCTATGAGCGCTGGTGTCAACCGTGTGTTGTCCGATGCCCCTGTGATCGTTCACCCGTCACGGAAGTACTGAGGCACCTGTGATGACCGTCAGCTGGGCGGTGTGAGGCGCGGGATCGTTGTTGAAGTCGGCCTCGAGAATTGCCGACGTGCTTCAGGAGTACCGCCGCGTTATCACCGTTGCGCGTGGACTGGTGTGCAGGGGATGAGCCACTGGCGCTGCACCCGTTATGTCGCGCTGCACCCGTTACGTCGCGCTGCACCTGAACAGAAGGGGTGTAATGCCTACGGTTCAGGTGCACTGCCCCTCATAACAAGTGAAAGTGTGGTCGGTGTGCGCAGAGGTGACTGCGTCGCACAGAGAGCTGGGCTGCCGCGCACAGAGGGTTGGACTACCTCGCACCCTATCCACAGCCCATTGTTCGTGTCGCTGGTTATCCACAGGGGTTGATTGTCTTGATGATCTCAACTCGTGGGGCTGCGAGAATCCACATATGAGCAGCCACCAATTGACGGTCATTCGTTCCTCGGCAGCGTGTCGCATGGCCCATGAGGAAAAAGAATCGGGCGCTTTCTTGCACGTGATGCGAGGGTGCTACGTTCGAGTCGAAGACACGCGTCTTCTTGACACTCCGTGGCGCACGTGGATAACAGTGGCGCGAGCTCGTCTCCTTGCCGTTCATGCGTTGGGGAGCGGGGATCGAGTATTCGTTGGTGCGAGTTCGCTTGCTTCTCGAGGTATTCCTCTGTGGGAGGCGAATCCGGACGTATACGTCTGGGCTCGTACTCGGCGTGGGAGTAAGCCTCTCCGCGCAGTTCGCGCAGCAGGGATCCTCGTACCCGGGGTTTCGGTGCGATGGTCTGTTGTTTCACCTCTTGACAGAGAGCTGCAGACTGTTGGTGGCGTCCTGGCTGAAGGTCTCATTGATGCGGCGGTGCGAATGGCTTGTTGGTCTGAGCCCTTGAGCGCATTTGTAGGGATCTGTATGGTGCTGAATAGGCAGTCGTCCTTTGACCTCTTTTCGCAGGAAGAGTGTCGTGATCGGGCACGTGAGATTCGGTCAGAGATGCTCGTCAGGCTCACGGAGTGGCGCGAACATAACGACAACATACCGGCGCGCCGAGCAGAAGCCCTCATTCGAGCCGCTGACCCGGGTTGCGAGAACCCTGCCGAGGCTGCATTGCTGTGGGTCCTCAAGTCGGTGAGTGCCTTCGAGGTCGTGACCCAGTTCGAAATCATCGTCAACGGGCGCCGCTACTTTGCGGACATCGCGATTCCGGGACTCATGATCATCTTCGAGTTCGATGGGATTGGAAAGCTTGGAAAGAACGAAGCTGACTTTGCTCGGGCGAAGCGTGAATGGATCCAGCGAGAAAATGATCTGCGTGGTGCTGGCTGGACCATCTATCGATTCTCGTGGCCAGATTATGAGGATCTGGCGCAACTGAGAGCCTGGGTGACTGAGTTGTTAGCGCCGTACCAAGCATCGATCCCCGCATTGGCACAGCGCTTGTGGGCGGTTCCAACGCAGGCCTGCGACGGCCCGAATCGGCGGTTTCACGTAGGTACATCCCGACGGTGGTCGTAAGGGTCATGAACATGATCGGAGGCGCTGCACCTGTTACGTGGCGCTACACCCGTTACGTGGCGCTGCACCCGAACAGAAGGGGTGTAATGCCTACGGATCGGGTGTAGCGCATGCTTTAACAAGTAGATTCGCGACCTGACCGCGCGCGTCGTCAAGATATGCATAGCCACGATCTGTCAGCGGTGGAGGGCCCTGCCGCGGTGCCGGTGGGCGGTGGCAGGGCCTGGCCGGGCTTCGAGCCGACGCGCCGAGCGAAGCTCGCGGCGCGGACGGCTCGCGGGCGGGCCGCCGCCCACGGGCACACGCAGCGGCCGGGCCCGGTGGTGCCCGGAACGCCAGTGGCACCACACAGCAATGCCAGAAACCATGCGGGGCCTGGTCGCGGCGCACGTTGGCGGCAGCGACACCTGTCTCAGACAAATCTCGCACGTAATTTAAGTCGGTCATTTTTTAAGTGCGTCTGAAAACGTTGCAATTCCAACGACCTATGTTCTCAGTTTGAAATACCCGCAAGGGAATTACGTGCGAAATTGCCGAGCACGACGCGCAAGGTACGACAGTGGCCGGAACAGGAGCAGCACCCGGAAAACCCGTGGAACGCCGCAGCACCGGCATTCAGTCAGCGCGTCCCGCCAGCAGCGTCGCCAGGTGGACGCCCCCGCGGCCCGCGAGCTGGGCGGCCTGGGTGCGGCACGAGAAGCCGTCCGCCAGATACACCGCGTCCGGCTGCGCCGACAGGGACGGCAGCAGGGAATGCGACGCGACCGCGACCGACAGGTCGTAGTGGCCAGCCTCCATGCCGAAATTACCGGCCAGGCCGCAGCAGCCCTCGAGCCTCGTCACGCGCGCGCCCAGCGACTCGAGCAGCGCCTGATCGGTGTCCCACCCCATGATGGAATAGTGGTGGCAGTGCGGCTGCGCGACGATCTCGACGCCCGCCAGGCTCGGCAGGCGGCGCTCGGCCGCGGGCACCGCCGACAGCACCTCGGCGAGGGTGCGCGTCGCACCCGACACGAGCATTGAGCGCGGATCCTCGGGCAACAGGTCCAGCAGGTCGTCGCGCAGCACCGCCGTACATGACGGCTCGACCCCGACGATCGGGATCCCCGACGCCGCGAAAGGCGCGAGCACGCCGAGCAGCGACGACAGGTGCTTCTTAGCCCCCGTCAGCTGACCCGTCGTAATCCACGTGAGGCCGCAGCACGCGTCCGGCGCGACGATCGGCGCAAACCCGTTCGCCTCCAGCACGTCGACGACCGCGCGCGCACCCGCATCGTCGAGGGTCTGGCTAAACGAGTCCGCCCACACGAGCGCGTACGGCCGCCCGCTGGGATCGCGCGGCCCGGAAAGGATTGGGGAGGCTGTCATCGACGAGGCCGGGGTTGACGAGGCGGGGACGCCGCCGCGCTCGCGGGTGGGGCCAGGCGAGGCCGGGGTTGACGAGGCGGGGACGCCGCCGCGCTCGCGGGCCTCAGAAACGGGATTGGAAGCGCCAGAAATGGGACCGGAAGCAACGGAAATGGAATCTGAAGCGCCAGAAACGGGATCCGATGAAGCAGAAGCAGGAACACCGCCCGCCAGCAGGGAGCGGCGGCGAGCCCACGCGGTGAAGGTGCCGGACTGGAGGGCGGGCATGCCTCGGCGAGGATCCAGGCCGATGACGCGGAAGGCCAGCGAGCGCAGGGGAGCGACCGACATGACGGCGTTTGCCACGCGTGCCAGGCCGGGCACGCGCGCGGTGACGCGGGTCAGGCGCGGCAGCCAGCCGAGCGTGTAGTGGCTGAGGGGGCGCAGCCGTCCCCGGTAGGTGCGGAACAGCGCTTCGGAGCGGTAGCGGGCCATGTCGACCCCGGCGGGACAGTCGGCTGAGCAGGCCTTGCAGGCCAGGCACAGGTCGAGGGCCCCGAGGACCTCGGGGGAGTCGATGGCCTTGACGAGCTGTGAGTTTGCGGCCTCCTGGAGGATGCGGGCGCGCCCTCGGGTCACGTCCTTTTCGTCGCGCGTGGCCAGGTAGGAGGGACACATGAAGGTGCCGGACACTCCCGCGCGGCACTTGCCGACGCCGGTGCAGCGGTGGACAGCGGCCGTGAAGTCACCGCCGTCGTGGGTGAAGGCGAAGCCTCCGTCGGCGGGCATAGGGCGCGCGGCGACGCGGCGCAGGTTGGCATCGAGGGGGTCGACGCCGGGCTGGAGCTCGAGCGTGCCATCGGTAGGGGCGAGGCCGGAACCGCTAGCAATGCCAGACGCGTCGGATGGCAGTGTGGAGGGGCGCGCGAGGTTTGCGGCGGCCGCATCGACATGATCGGCGAGGGCAGTGGTGGGTCCGCCGTTTGCCGCCAGCCCGTCAACAACCCCGCCGCGCGCCGCACGTGCCCGCGCCCGAGCGCGCGAGGCGGCCTCGGCCTCGTCCATGGGGGAGGCGAGCACCCCGGGATTGAGGAGGTTGTCCGGGTCGAAGACGTGCTTGACGCGCGCGAACAGGTCGAGCATCTCGGGGGAGTACATGAAGCGCAGGAGCTCGCCGCGGGCGCGCCCGTCGCCGTGCTCGCCGGAGACGGAGCCGCCGTGGGCGGCGCAGATGCGGGCCGCGGACTGCAGGAAGGCGCGCGAGTGGGCGACGCCCTCGGGGGTTTCGAGCGGCATGGCGAGGCGCACGTGCACGCAGCCGTCGCCGAAGTGCCCGTACAGGAGGCCGTCGATGTCGAACTCCTCCATGAGGGCGGTGAAGTCGCGCAGGTACGCGCCGAGGTTCTCGGGCGGGACGGCCGCGTCCTCGAAGCCGGGCCACGCCTGTTGGTCGCCGCCGCCCGCGCCGTCCGGAGGGGTGCGTCCGCCCAGGCCCGCACCGTCGGCGCGGATCCTCCACAGGGCCGAGGCCTGGGCCCCCGGCGGGTACACGACCGTGTCGATGGCGGCTGAGTCGGCGCACAGGGCGCGTGCGCGCTCCAGGGAGGCGGTGACGTCTTCGCCGGGGGCGCCGACTTCGACGAGGAGCCAGCCTTCGCCCTCGGGGAGGGCGGGGACGGCGCCCGGGCCCTTGTGGGCGCGCACGACGTCGACGAGGCGACGGTCCATGCCCTCCACCGCGAGGGGTGAGTGGGCGAGCAGTGCGGGCACGTCGTCGGCGGCCTCGATCATGGAGCGGTAGCCGAGGGCCGCGAGCACGGGCGCGTCGGGCAGCGGCACGAGGCGCACGGTGATGGACAGGATGAGGACGAGGGTGCCCTCCGTGCCCGCGAGCATGGCGGCGAGGTTACGCCCGCCCTCGGGGGTCAGGTGCTCGAGGGAGTAGCCGGAGACCTGTCGCTTGAAGCGCCCGAGCTGCGTGCGGATGGGCGCCAGGTGGGAGTCGATGAGGGAGGCGAGCCCCGGCATGTCGCGCAGCGCCGAGTCGTGGCTGGTTGTGGCCGTGAAGCGCCGCCCGCGCCCGTCCACGCAGTCGAGGGAGACGATGTTGTCGGAGGTGCGCCCCCAGGCGGTCGCGTGCGGCCCGCACGCGTTGTTGGCGACCATGCCGGCGATCGTCGCGCGGTTCTGGGAGGACGGGTCGGGGCCGAAGCGCAGGCCGTACTCGGCCGCCGCCGCCTGGAGGGTGGAGCCGACGCAGCCGGGTTCGACCGTGGCGGTGCGGGCCTCGGGGTCGATGGAGACGACGCGGTTCATGTGCCGCGAGAAATCGAGGACGAGGCCGGGGCCGATCGCGTTGGACGCGCACGAGGTGCCGCCGCCTCGGGCGGTGAGGGGGACGCCGTGGGCGCGGGCGAGGTCGAAGGCCGCGATCGCCTGCTCGGGAGTGCGCGGGAAGGCGACGGCCAGGGGCGGGATGCGCGTGAGGCCGGCATCGGAGGAGTAGCGCGCACGCGTACCGGTCGAGGAATCGACGTCAATGAGTGCGCGCAGGTCCGTCAGGAAGCTCTCGCTCATGGTGACAGTGTGTCACGCGGGCGCGCGTCGGGAGGCGGGTATCCGGTGTGCGGATGGTCGCGCGAGGCCGTGGCCGGTTGGGGCGGGCGTGGCGATTACGCGGGTTCCGGGTCGTCGCGGAACAGCTTGGGGAAAGGTGTCACGGGGACGGGCATGCGCTCGATGGGGGGCAAGTGTGGGCTGACCACCTGTTCAGACTGCGGGTACAGTCGGGGCGATGAGTCGGCGCGCAGGCGGTATGGAGAGAGTTCGCGGCGCGTTTCCTCGGACGCGGGAACCTGCGGCTCCGGCGCCGAGTATTCAACGATGCGCAGCTTATCTCTGCCCATTGAATGCCACCCTGTTCTGTCTCAAGTATTCTGCCGCGCAGTAGTCTAACCGGATGGAAGATGCCGTGCCATCCGGATTCTGAGCGACATGTGCCATCGTACACGACATTGGTCCCACGCTGGCGGGGTATGGCTCATAGTTGCTCGGCATGTGTCAGTGGGATGCGTTGGGTGCTGTATGTGCGTGGCGGCGCGCTCCGCGTAGTCGCCCGTGTCGTGGGCCTGTTAGAACGGCGAGACGTTGTCCATGGTTGTCCGAGCCTGGGTGAGGTGACGCAGTGGCGGGATGTGCGTGCCATCATTCGCGCAGAATTCGCGCGGACGCCGAAAAAGTTTCGAGGCCTGTCTCGCCGATGTTGGGGCTGAGCGTCGGTGTCCTGTCCCGGGGTTAAAAGAAGCTGTCCTTGCTCACTATTCTACCGATGTGAAGGACTGTGGGCGCGTGGTGGGTCGTACCCGAGGTCCCTTGTCGGCGGGCGATCAACAGGCAGATGCTTACGTGGTATCCATCCCATTGTCCCTGTGTCATCCTTGTTTCTTTTGGAACGTATGAAACAATGGCCCCGAGCGCCCCATACACGTGAAGGAAAGAGCGATGGCCCTGTTTGAGTTCGAGGATGGACACCTCGTCCCCGCTCAATTCGGATATCCGGTTGCGCAGGATCTGGGTCCCGAACTGGTTGACGCTATCTGCCAGCAGGTCCTGCAGATCGTGTCGCGCCCGCTGTTCCCCGTGACCTGGCGTGATATGACGGGTCAGGGCGACGAGGAGACGCCGCGCCTGACAGCTCTCGACGTCTCGGGCCAGATTGTGTCCGTCGAAATTCTGAAAGAACTCGACTCCGAGACCCTCATTACCTCCCTGTCGCGACTGGCTGAGGTCGCCTCGATCTCGTGGTCCGACTTGGCCGGCGAATACCCTTCGGGTCCCGAGGGTTTCCGGGCCGGTTGGGCGCAGTTCCGTGACTCGATGCCCCCGGCCGTGGGTCCGGGCCCGCGACTCATCATCGTCGCCGGCGAGATCGACCCCTCGGTGCGCCCCGCCCTGTCTATCCTGGCGACGTCGGGCGTCGAGGTGCACCTCATGAACCTGCGCCAGATGTCGAACGGCCGTCTGTTCCTCGACGTGAACGCGGTGGGTCCGCGCCTGTACGGCCATGCGCCGCAGCTCCTGGCCTCCGCATCGGCGGCTCCTGAGATCGTGGCGCCCGCGCAGGAGGACGTCGACGAGGCCGACACCGACCCCTCCGTCGAGTCTGACTCTGAGACCCCGACGACGCGCCCCACGCCGAAGGTCGCGCCCCACCTGCGCGACGTGTTCACCTACCCGATCGACGAGGAACCCCCGGCGCCCTGGCGTCCCGCCTCCGAGGAGGATGGACAGGACGAGGCCGAGTCTGCCGATGCGCTCGAGTCTGTCGACACTGCGGAGCAGGGTGAGGACCGCGAGCGTGATGACGTAGCCGAGGACCGCGAGCGTGATGACGTAGCCGAGGAAGGCGTGGACGCCCCCGCGGATGAATGGGCCCCGGTCGACGAGGCCCGCGCTCAGGACGAGCACGAGGCTACCGAGCCTGACGCTGGCGACGATCACATCGAGACCGACGAGCGCGTCGACGGCGATGCGGTTGCTGAGGATGGCAACGAGTACGCGCCCGAATCTGTCGAAGCGGACCGCGCTGAGGACGCGGATGATGCTGAGAATGCCGAGGCCGACGCTCAGGATGCCGACGAGCGCGACGCCGACGCGCACGCCGAGGACGTTCCCGAGTCCGACCTTCCCGAGTCCGCTGAGGCTGCCGCGACGCAGCACAGCGAGAACGAGGACACGGGCGAGCTCCCCGACCATGAGGAGCCCCGCGCGGAGGAAAGCGCTGAGTCCGACGAGGATCGGGCGGCCGACAACCACGCCGACGATCAGGCCGCCGAGCATGTCGGCGATCAACCTGCCGATCACGCGGAAACAGAAACGGAACCGGACGAGGAAGGCGACGACGTGCCAGAACACGCCGACGAGCAGGAAAACGCCGAGAGCGACGCGCCCCGCTGGGAGCCTCCCGCCCACATGAGCCGCCGCGCCACGCGCCGCGCCCGCGAGGAGTCGAGCGAACTCAACGATGGCGGAGCCACGGAGGCGGCCACGGCCTCGTCCGTCGACCGCGCCGACGAATCCCCCGAGGTCGTTCAAGCCCGCGCGGAGGGTCTGCCCGTCCTCGGCCGCGACGAGTCCGGCCTGCGTACCCTCGCCCAGATCCTCGGTGAGGACACGCCCCTGGTTGCCCGCGGTGAGCTCGGTCTGCCCGTTGACCTCGTGCTCGCGGCCAGCGGAGCGGTGTCCGGCGCCGGCCTGACCTACCCCTCGCTCGACACGCTCCTGACCGCGCGCGGCCTGGGCCACATCGACGTCTGGGGGCAGGTGCGCATCGGCGACCGGCTGGGCCCGACCCTGGCCGAAGCGCTCGACGAGGTCAACCGCGAGATCGTGCGCGAATACGCGCAGGCGCCGCGCGGCCACCGCTCCGCCAAGCACTAACGCGCGACGACGAAGCGCCCACACGGCGCGACGCGAGAAAGCGACGAGAGGCCCGGGATCACGCGATCCCGGGCCTCTTTACGGCAGGGCGGTCACCGCACGAAAGCGTCCAGCCACCCGCGCATCGTCGCGTACACGGCCTCGCGCACGGGCGCATCCGACAAGGCCAGATCGTGCTTGCCGGGGAAACGCGCGATCGTCACCAGGTCCGATAGGCCCAGGCTGCGCTGGGCGATGACGGTCGGATCCAGCACCGTGTCGGAGGTGAAAACGCGCTCGGACCACTCCTCGTCGAAATAGGAGGACGTCGACACCATCGACAGGACCGGACACTCCAGGTGCACGTCCTTCTCGATCGTTTCGTGCCCGGCCATGATCGCCTCCAGCCACGAGGCCGGGATCGGGTAGGACTCGGGGCGCTTCCACTCGTGGATGATCGGCCAGCCCGCGACCGACGGGTCGTCGGGGCTCAGGCCCTCGGGGATCGGCAACTCCGAGGAGGCGCGCCCCGCGAGTGAACGGCCGTAGTGTCCCGCACCTCCCGAGGGCACTTCCCACATGGGGTTACGCGACGCGATGCGTCCGATGACGGGGGTCATTGCCCCGCGCCAGGCAGCCATCGACTGCATCTCCAGCCACGCCGAATTGAGAATCAGGCCAGCGAGAACACCCTGGTGTCGGTGCGCCCAGAGCGTCGCGACGAGGCCGCCCGTCGAATGGCCCATGAGGACGATCGGCTCGTCCTCGCGCTCGGAGCGGATGATTTCGATGGCCTCGCCGATCTCCTCGTCGTAGACGGACAGGTCGTCCGTGTAGCCGATCGTCTGGTGGGGGCGCAGGGAACGGCCGTACTTGCGCATGTCCAGCGCGTAGAACGCCGCGCCCGCCTCGCTCAGGCGCTGGGCCATCTCGGTCTGGAAGAAGTAGTCGTTGCGCCCGTGCAGGTACAGGACCGTCATGCGGGCGCTCGCGGGCGGGCGTGCGCGCACGAGGGTCGCCACGCAAGGCCCCTCCGCGTCGTCGAGGAGCTCAATCGTGCGCGACTCGTAGCCCTCCCCCAGAATGTCGGAGCGCCACTGGGGTCCGGGAGGCCCGGCCTCGCCCCACGGGGCCATGACGTCGCGCTCGGGGATCGCCCCATCCGCCGAGGCCTCGGCCCCCACCCCGGACAGGTCGGGAAGCCCGCTCGTGTCCGGCATCTGCTCGCCGTCGGGCGTGGGATTGCTAGTAACGCTCATGGGGTCAGCATAACGCGCGAGGCCACCGGCGCCTCGTTGATGAGGAGGAGGTACCGGTGGCCTCGGCGAGAATCGAGCGTTATCAGGCGAAGGAGGACGCTCGCGAGGGGATGCGCTCGTTGAGGAACTCATCGAGGAGGGCCGTGAGTTGGTCGTGCTCGATGAGGAAGCCGTCGTGCCCGTGGTCGGAGTGGATCTCGCGGTAGAACGCGCCCGAGATGCCGGCCGCCATCTGCCAGACCTGCTCGGGGAAGAAGAGTCGATCTGAATCGACGGCGACGACCAGCGTGCGCGCGGTGACCGCCTTGAGGGCTTCGGTGACGCCGCCGCGGTCGCGGCCCACGTCGTGGGAGAGCATCGTGCGACACAGCGTCACGTAGGAACCCGCATCGAAGCGGCGCACGATCTTCTCGCCGTGGTAGTCCAGGTAGGACTCGACCGCCAGGCGTCCGCCGTGCAGCGGATCCTCGTCGTTCTGGGGAATGCGGCCGAAACGCTCGTCCAGCTCCGAGGGGGAGCGGTAGGTCGTGTGCGCGATCTGGCGGGCGAGCGCTAGCCCGGCGGTGGGGCCGGGGCCCGCGTAGTAGTCGCCGCCGCGCCACGCCGGATCCAGCTCGATCGCGCGGATCTGTGTGTGCGTCCACGCCGCCTGGTCGGCGGTCGTCTGCGCGCCCGAGGCCACGACTACGAGGCGGCGCACGCGCTCCGGGTAGCTGACCGCCCACTCGATCGCGCGCTGGCCACCCAGCGACGCGCCCACGACGATGCTCCACTCGTCAATGCCGAGCAGGTCGGCCAGGCGTGACTCCGCGTACACCTGGTCGCGCGTGGAAATCACGGGGAAACGCGAGCCCCACGGCGCGCCGTCCGGAGCGAGGGACGCCGGGCCCGTAGAGCCCTGACAGCCACCCAGCACGTTCGCGGCCACCACAAAATAGCGGTCCGTGTCGATGATGCGCCCCGGGCCCACGATCTGCTCCCACCAGCCGGGGGTCGGCTGGCCGGGCGCGGCCTCGCCGCACACGTGCGCGTCGCCGGTCAGTGCGTGCAGGATGAGGACCGCGTTCGACGAGGCCTCGTCCAGTTCACCCCACGTCTCGTACGCGAGCGTCACGGAGGGCAGGATCTCGCCGTTTTCCAGGCGCTGGGCGCCCAGATTCGCGAACTTGCGGAACGCGACCGGGTCGCCCTCGCGCCACGCGCCGGACGTGGGTGCGGGAGGCAGGTTGGAGCGGCTCATGGGGTCCTTCTTTCGCTGTGGCGGTTCGCTGTCACGCGAGACGGGGAGGGGCAGCGGCGGCCTCGGAGCCTCAGGAGTGTGTGTATCCCCGAGGCCGCCGACGGGTCTATCAGGCCGTGGCCGCGCGGGCCGCGTCGAAGCCGAGCTGCAGGTCGGCCAGGATGTCCTTGATGTTCTCCAGGCCGATCGACAGGCGCACCGTGCCGGGCGCTACGCCGGCCTTGGCCAGCTCCTCCTCGGTCAGCTGCGAGTGCGTCGTCGAGGCCGGGTGGATGACGAGGGACTTCGCGTCGCCGATGTTGGCGACCACCGGCAGGAGCTTCACGCCGTCCGCGAAAGCCCGGCCGGCCTCGTACCCGCCCTTAATGACGAAGGAGAGCAGGCCGCCCGTGCCCAGCGGCGCGTACTTCTTGCCCAGCTCGTAGTAGGGGGAGGACTCCAGGCCCGCGTAGTTGACCGACTCGACGTCCGGGTGGGCCTCCAGGAAGCGGGCGACGGCCAGCGCGTTGGAGACGTGACGCTCGATGCGCAGCGACAGGGTCTCGATGCCCTGCGAGATGAGGAACGCGTTGAAGGGGGAGGTGACGGCGCCGAGGTCGCGGTTGATGAGCGTCTGGATGCGCAGCAGGAACGCCAGGTTCGCGCCCAGCGCGCCGCCCACGCCCAGATCACGGGCGTAGACGAGGCCGTGGTAGGACTCGTCCGGCGTGTTGTAGAGGGGGAAGCGCTCGGGCTGGGAGGCGAAGTCGAAGTTGCCCGAGTCGACGATCGCGCCCGCGATCGACGTGCCGTGGCCGCCCAGGTACTTGGTGGCCGAGTGGACGACGATGTCGGCGCCCCACTCGATCGGGCGCACCAGGTAGGGGGTGGCGACCGTGTTGTCGACGATGAGGGGCACGCCAACCTCGTGGGCGACCTTGGCGATCGGCTCGATGTCGAGGATGTCGCCCTGCGGGTTGGGGATGGTCTCGCCGTAGAAGGCGACCGTCTTGTCGTCGGCGAGCGCACGCCAGGCCTCGGGATCGAGCGGGTTCGCGACGAAGCGCGCCTCGATGCCCAGGCGTCCCAGCGTGTTCTTCAGCAGGGTGACGCTGCCGCCGTACAGGGAGGGGGAGGCGACCACGTTGTTGCCGGCCACGGCCAGGGCGAGGATCGACAGGGCGGTCGCGGACTGGCCGGAGGAGACGAGGAGGCCGCCGACGCCGCCCTCGAGGGCAGCGATGCGGGCGGCGACACCGTCGGTCGTCGGGTTGGTCAGGCGCGTGTAGATGGGGCCGAGCTCCTGCAGCGCGAAGCGGCTCGCCGCCTGCGCGGTGTCCTCGAAGGCGTAGGAGGAGGTCTGGTAGATGGGCAGGGCGGTCGCGCCCGTGGCGGGGTCGAGGTTGTATCCGGCGTGAATCTGCTTGGTTTCGAAGGACCAGTCGTTGGCGGTCATTGTGCGGTTCCTTTGGTGAGGGGTGGGTCGTCTCTGATTCCCCTCCGGCGGGCCGCAGATGCGGTGAAGTGAACATGCGTCGAGGCGCGTCCCGCTGTCGGGGGACTGCGCGGCAGTCGCTGGTGCTGACGCGCAGTCAGCGGCACATTCGACGGTTCATGGCTCCTATTGTTTGTCATCGACGAGGCCGGGGCGCGATGGTCCCGGATGGTGGACTTTTGTGACGGGTGAGGCGCGAGGGCTGAGTGTGTGAGCAGGCTCGCACTGATGGTTGAAAGTGTGATAAAAACGCAGGTATTTGCGCGGTAATCATGATGCTGATGTTACGAATGTTGCGATTGTTGTATGTGTGAAAATTGAGTTTTGTGGTGTGTTTGTTGCCAAGCGTGACGAAAGTGGTTAGGCTTTTTCCCAGTACGCGCCCGCCGGCGCACGTAAACAGACGAGATGAGACAAACGATGAGACGACGCGGAACCATTCGCACGGGCCTGACGGCAATCGCCGCCTGCGCCCTCCTCGTGCTGCCCCAGATGGCGCAAGCCGCCCCCTCTGAGGAAGAGATCGCAGCCGCCCAGGCTGCCGAAGAGGCCGCGAAGATGAGCGTCGCCCAGATTGAGGTCAAGCTCGCCGAGGTCAGCGCCAGCGCCGCAACCGCGACGCAGAACGCCCAGATCGCAGGCGAAAACCTCAACGAGGCGAACATCGCGCTGGCCGAAGCGACCGCGACTGCCAACCAGGCCTCGGCCGAGGCCGACGCCGCCGAAGCTGCCTTCCAGGAAGGCAAGCAGCAGATCGCCTCCGTCGCCCAGGCCGCCTATCGCAACGGTGGCGGCACGCTCGATTCGCTCGCCCCCTACCTCGACTCCGACGGCCTGCGCAGCGTCGAAACCAAGCAGGCCGGCATCAACTCCTTCTCCTCCTCCGCCGAGGCGAAGATGCAGAATGTTGCCGCCCTCGAGCAGGTCGCCAAGGTGACCCGCGACGCAGCGAACACCGCGCTCGCGAGCCAGCAGGCCGCCACCAACGAGGTCCAGGCTCGCACCGACGCCGCCAACCAGGCCGCTGCCGCCGCCCAGAACGAGGCCGCGATCGTCGCCGCCCAGCGCAGCGCCTACGTGCAGGAGCTCGCCACCAAGCAGAACACGACCGTCGACCTCATCAACCAGCGCGAAGCCGCCCTCGAAGCCGAGCGCCAGGAAGCCGCGCGCATCGCCGCCGAGCAGGCCGCTGCCGCCGCGGAAGCCCAGCGTCAGGCCGACGCCGCAGCCGCCGCCGAACGCCAGGCCGCAGCCGACGCTGCCGCCGCGGCCCAGGCCTCGTCCTCTTCGTCGTCCTCCGACGATGAGGATGATGACGACGACTACTCGTACTCCGCGCCCTCCTACTCCTACGAGGAGCCCTCGTACTCGGCGCCCTCCTACTCGGGTGGCGGCGGTGCCTCCACCGCCATCGCAACCGCGCAGAGCTACCTGGGCGTGCCCTACGTGTGGGGCGGCGAATCCTACGGCGGCGTGGACTGCTCCGGCCTGACCATGCTCGCGTGGGGCAGCGCTGGCGTCGACCTGCCGCACCTCTCGCGCGCCCAGTACAGCTACGGCACGCACGTGCCGATCGGCTCCATGGAGGCCGGCGACCTGATCTTCTGGTCCTCCAATGGCACCCAGTCCGGCATCTACCACGTCGCCATCTACCTGGGCGGCGGCCAGATGATCGAGGCTCCCACCTTCGGCGTGCCCGTGCGCATCACCGGCGTGTACAGCTGGGGCTCGATCATGCCCTACGCCGTGAGGCTCTGAGCCGCATCGTTGCTTGATGGCCCGGGGGCCGCGCAGACTGTGTGTCTGCGCGGCCCCCGGCGTTTGTGTGCGTGCTTGTGTGGGGGTTTGCTAGGGGAGTTTTGTGCCGGTGTGTGTGCCCTGTGCGGCTGGTGAGTGGTGGTTTGCGGTAAAAAGTTCTCCCTGCTCGCGCCAAATGGTCTGAAATGGGCGTTTTTCGCCGTGCTGGGAGAGTTTTGTACCGGTGTGGCCTTGAGGTGGGGGTTGCCGGGAGAGTTTTGTACCGGTTTGGCCTTGCATGCCGTGTGCCCGGAGAGTTTTGTACCGGGGCGTGTGCGCTGCGTGGCTAGTGGGTGGTGGTCTGCGGGAAAAAGTTCTCCCTGCTTCGGTTGTTTGCGTCTGGACCGGGATAATTTTTTCCCTGCTCGCGCCAAATGGTCTGAAATGGGCGTTTTTCGCCGTGCTGGGAGAGTTTTGTACCGGTTTGGCCTTGAGGCGTGGGTTGCAGGGAGAGTTTTGTACCGGCGGGTGCCTGTGCGGGGGTGCCAGCGCTCCACTAGGTGGGTTTACGTGCGCAGGTTAACCCTTTCGTGCGCAGGTTAACCCTTGAGGTGGCAGTGTGGGCGGCTTGCCCATGCCACCACCTATAGGGTTTACGTGCGCATTGAAGGGCCGAGGTGGCCACCAGGTGGGCTACCGATGCCGCTAAACAGTGGGTAGGTGCGCGTCGACCCCTTGACGCGCACCTAAACCCGTCGTTGCGCAGGTTAACCCTTTCGTGCGCAGGTTAACCCGTGAGGTGGCAGTGTGGGCAGCCCGCCCATGCCACCATCTGTAGGGTTTACGTGCGCATTGAAGGGTCGAGGTGGCCACCTGAGGGGCTGCGATGGCTACTCGGTGGGCCGCGAGTCTTACCTGGTGCTGCCGCCATGAGGCCACAAGTGCCGGATGGCGCGGCCGGTGTCGAAGAGCGCCCCGACGGGGAACCCGCGAGCGCGCTTGTGGAGTCATGTGGCTAGCATGAACGGCATGAGTGCCCCTACCGCCGATACGAACACTCACCAGATCGGTGCCACCTCCACGGTCCCGCAGGTCGTCAAGCCGTGGCCTGCGTACGCGCGCACCCTGTTCCTCTTGTTCTGCGTGGCGTTTCCGGCGTGGTCCCTCATTGGGATTCTGACGGGGGATCACTGGACGCAGTGGGCATTCCACTTGAGCCAGGCGCGAGTGATCATCGCGGCCATCGCCGTCCTCGCGTTCCTCCCCATCGTCCGGGCGGCGTTCGGTCGTTTCATCCTCGACCTGATCCGCAGGATCAAGCCGATGCGCAGCGGCAAGCACGCGACGGAGGCCCACCCCGGCACCGCGTTCCTGGGTGTTGTGGCTGCGCTCGTGGTGTTTGGAGTGGTCGGGATGACCGCGTGGGACCTCGGCGGGCAGGCTGCCCTCGACTGGCGGGATGGACCCGTGACCCGCGAGGGCGTCACGTGCACCGCCATGAATCCCGAAGAGCGCGACGACGGCCTCTTCGTGCACATCGAGCTGACTGACACCGAAGGGATCGTGCGCGCCTACGACTTGCGCCAATACGAGCTCGATCGCCACGCCGAGAAGGGGACGCCCCTCTACAACACGATCGTCGAGGCCTGCCAGACCCCCGGCACGCAGATCGGAATCTCCATCTACGAGCGCACGGGCATCATCGTCGACGCGTGGAAGAAATAGTGCGAATCGGCGTGAGGCCGGAACACGCGGAGATCGGCTAAGGACGAGGCCGACACGCTACTGACGGACCGAGGCCTCGGCGATGATGCCGGTCCTGGGGTAGATCGACGCGTCGAGGGTCATGGTCGGGATCCTGCAGGCCGTGAGGACTGTCGTGTAGGGGTGGCCCAGACGGGTGGAAACCGCCCGTAGGTCGGAGCGGGCGATCTTGAAAGACCACATGACGCCGTTGGAATCAACGAGCTCAAAGGTGCTGAAGACTCGGCGTCGACTCACGCTTTTCTCGTCCAGGTTCTGGCAGGTCAGGCCCTCGTAGTGCGTGGGCCCCTCCCACCAGTCTTGAAGTGCTGGGAGGTACCCCGCCCCGAGATCTGCGTAGGCGAATGCGAACGCCGAGGCGGAGAGTACGAAGGCGGCAGTGGCGACCCCGGGATGCGGAGCGCGCGCGTGGCGCCCACGGGCAGGCAACAGGAAACGGCGAAGGATGTCGCGGACCATCCAACGCAGGGACGCCCACACGATCGGCACCCACCCGATGCACAGCAGTGCGAACAGGGGAAGCGTCGCCAACTTGGCGCGCATTGTGAGCGGGCCGAGCAGCGGCTTGCCGACGAAAACCCAGCTGAAAACGCCGATAAGAATCAGGACGGTAACGACGATGAGGCGCGCGAGGCGTCGCTCCCAGGGTTTCAGTGCTGGCCCTCGTGCTCCTTCAGGCGCTCGTAGGAGCGGCGAATTTCGGCCTCGGCCTCTTCGCGGCCCACCCAGTGGGCGCCCTCGACGCTCTTGCCGGGCTCGAGGTCCTTGTAGACCTCGAAGAAGTGCTGGATTTCCAGGCGGTGGAACTCCGACACGTCGTCGATTTCGGTGCGCCACGAGGCACGCTGGTCGGAGGCGGGCACACACAGGACCTTGTCGTCGCCGCCCTTTTCGTCGCGCATGCGGAACATGCCGAGCGCGCGGCAGCGGATCACGCAGCCGGGGAACGTGGGCTCTTCGAGGAGGACGAGGGCGTCCAGCGGGTCACCGTCCTCGCCCAGGGTGTCGTCGATGAAACCGTAGTCGTCCGGGTAGCGGGTCGAGGTGAAGAGCATGCGGTCGAGGCGGATGCGACCCGTCTCGTGGTCAATCTCGTACTTGTTTCGGTTCCCCTTGGGGATCTCGATGGTCACGTCAAATTCCATGGCCGCGCCTTCCGCTTCAGCCCCGAAACTCGGGGGTCCAGTTGGTTGTGTGGGCACATGGACAGGTAGTGTAGTTACCGAAATAACCACGAAGGGACATCCATGCATCGCACGTCTATGGGGGCAATTGTAAGCGCTAGCGCCGCGCTCGTGGCGACGGCGGCGCTGGTGGGTTCCGGCTGCTCCCCGCAA
The DNA here is from genome assembly GCF_030217285.1 of Pauljensenia sp. UMB3104. Classification (NCBI taxonomy): domain Bacteria; kingdom Bacillati; phylum Actinomycetota; class Actinomycetes; order Actinomycetales; family Actinomycetaceae; genus Pauljensenia; species Pauljensenia sp. UMB3104. Next base: position 53,722 of record NZ_JASONN010000010.1, read on the forward strand.
GCGGCTACTCCGGCGGACGCTCCCACGGCCTCGACCCTTGAAGCGGCACCGGTTTCGGGCGACGCGAAGGGCGCGGGCAATCCGGTGAGCGCCGCAGACGTGGAGGCGCTGTGGGCGCCGGTGGCGGCCGCCGCGGCCCAGGGCGGCTACACGGCGTGGGGCACGGTCGTGGACGCGCAGACCGGCGAGGTGCTGCTGGACGCCGATGCGTCGACGGCTCACACGCCGGCCTCGACGACGAAGACGCTCACGGCTTTCACCGCGCTGGCGAACCTGGACCCGACGGCGACGCTGACGACGAGCGCGCTCCTCGGCGCCGACAACCAGACTCTCTACCTGGATTCCGAGGGCGACCTGCTCCTGGGCATCGGTACCTCCGACGAGGTCGAGGTGTCGGGGCGCGCAGGCCTGCAGACCCTCGCGAACGATGCGGCGGCTGCCCTGAAGCAGCGCGGCATCACCTCGGTGACCCTGAACTGGCGCGGCACGCTCTTCGACGGGGCCTCGCACCTGGCGTCCTGGGACGCGCAGGAGGTCGGCTCCTACGAGGGGCACGTCGGACCGATGGCGATCGACGCGGGGCGCACCTATGAGGGCGCTAACGCCTTCTACTCGGATGCTCCGGGTCGCGTCGCCGAGGTTTTCTCGCAGGCGCTGGGTGCCGCCGGCATCACGGCGACGCTCGGCGAGGCCGGGGACGGCCCGGCGGGTGCGGCCACTATCGCGTCGGTGAGCTCGGCGACGATGGGGGAGCAGCTGCGCTGGATGCTCGCCCACTCGGATAACACTCTCGCGGATCAGTACTGCCGTTTCGCCGCGCGCGCCGCCGGAGCCCCTTCCACCTACGAGGGCGCGACCGAGACGGTTCGCAAGGCCCTGACGCAGGCCGGTGTCCCCACGGACGGGCTGACCCTCGAGGATTGCTCGGGCCTGTCGAGCAACGACAAGATCAGCGCCAACACGCTGGTCGGCGTCCTCAAGGCCTCGTACGCGGGCAGCGGGACCGGCGCGGACACGATGCGTCTGCTGCCGTGGGCGGGCCTGGTGGGTACGCTCTCCCAGCGCATGACCGAGGCCCCGGCCGCGGGAAACGTGCAGGCCAAGACGGGTTCGCTCCAGGAGGTCACCTCCCTGTCGGGCTCTGTCCTGACCAAGAGTGGGCGCGTCCTCCTCGTCTCGATCGGGAATGACCACGTCACCGAGGGTGCCTACGCCACGCGCGGTTACCTGGACGCCTTCGAGGAGGGCCTGGCCGGGCTAGACTAGGGCCATGGATATGCCGTTTGGCCCGCGCGACGTCGCGGGAGTTCTCGCCTCGCTGTCGTATGCGGGTCCGTCGGCCTCCCGCGTGGGTGCCTCCGCCGTGGTGGCGCGCCTGCGTCGTTCGGTGGCCTGGTCGGACCGCAGGCTCGCCGAGCTGTCGACCCTGCCCGAGGCCTCCGCGCAGGTTGCCGCTTCCTCGACGATCGTCGTGGATCGGCGCGGGCTGATCCGCTCGGTGGGCTCGCTCTTGGAAGACTTCGAGGACACGCGCACGCCCCTCGTCTTGGCTGCCGAGGCCATCATCCTGCGTGCTCTCGCCAAGGGTGCGACGGGTATTTGGGACGTGCGCACGGGCCGTCGGATCCTCGTTGCCCCTAACGTGCTCGCGGACGCGCAGCGCTACGCCCTGGATCAGACGGACTGGTGCCGGTGGGTGTCCCTGTGTACGGGTCTGCGCGGCGTCCACCTGACGCACGCCCCCTACCTCGTCCCCTACATCGCTGACCTGATGCGCGCGCTGCCTGAGCGCAGCGACGAACTCGTGCGCATCGTCCTGCTTCTGGACGCGCTGCCCACGGCCGAGATGGAGGTCCTCACGCCCCGCGACCTGCCGTCGATCCAGTGGCTGCGCACCCACCGTGCGCACGCCGGCGGGGTGGCGCTGGTGCGTGCGTGCGCGGCGGCTGGCATGCCGCTGGCCGGCGTCGAGGCGCTGCAGGCGCAGACCGAGGGTTTCGCGCGCACCGTCGTGCGTGAGGGCGAGATCGCCCGCCTCCTGTCGGGCGTCGAGGCGCTGCCGACCGCGAGCGAGTACGCGGATCCCTCCGCGTGGCTGGCGCGTGTGCGCTGACGCCTCGAGCCGTGTGGGGGCGAACCCGCGCGGCCCCCTGCGCGCCTGCTCCCTCGCGGTGCGCTCGTCTCTGACCTCCTTCATCGACGAGGCCGGGGCCCCTCCCGCTCTCGTCGTCGGCCTGTCGGGTGGCGCGGATTCGTTGGCGTTGACGTTGACGACGATTGATGTGGCGGCGCGCGTGGGGATCCCGGTGATCACGGTGACGGTCGATCACGGGCTGCGCGAGGGCAGCGACGAGGAGGCTCGCCGCGTCGCGGATCTGGCGGCATCCTTGGGGGCGCGCGCCGTTGTCGAAACAGTGACGGTGGACGGCCCGGGAGGCCCCGAGGGTGCGGCCCGCGACGCGCGGCGCGCCGCTCTGCGTGCGGTTGGTGTGCGCGAGGGCGCCCCGATCCTCCTCGGCCACACGATGGACGACCAAGCCGAGACGGTCCTGCTGCGCCTGGCGCGCGGCTCGGGCCCCTCCTCACTACGGGCCATCGCCCCTCTCTCGCGCGAGGCGGACGGGGTGACGTGGCTGCGCCCGCTCCTGACGCTGCGGCGAAGCGACACCGAGGGGGCGTGCGCCCAGGCGGGCCTTGCCCCGGTGCACGACCCGACGAACGACGTCGATGGCCCATGGCGGGCCGCCGACGGGAGCCCGCTGCGGCGCTCGGCCCTGCGGCATGAGGCGATCCCGGCCCTGGCCTCGGCCCTGGGTGTCGATCCCGTTCCCGCGCTGGCGCGCACGGCCGCCCTGTGCGCCGAGGATGACGATGCCCTCAGTGACCGAGCGCGCGAACTCACCGCCGCCGCGAGAGTCGCTGCCGCGAGAGTCGCCGCCGCGCGCGTCGCCGACGACACAGACCCCGGCGACGGGGGAGGTCCCGTGGCGCTCGCGGTCGCGTCCCTGTGCGGCGCTCCCCGGGCGGTGCGTACGCGGGCTCTGCGTGAGGGGGCGCAAGCGGCGGGAATTCGCGCGCTGTCCAGCACGCACGTGGACGCCATCGACGACCTCGTGGTCGCGTGGCGGGGGCAGGGGCCCATCCACCTGCCCGGGGGCCTGGCCTTCCGCGTTGGACGCGGAGCCCACGCGCGCATCGCTTTCGTCGCGCGCGGGAGAGGCGACCCGACGGGACGAGACTGCCCGTAACGGGTGGATATGAGCCGCGAGAGACGCCCCCGAGAGTGGCCCGGCACCGACTGCGCGATCACAGGATGTTGCGCTGACAGTGAGAATCTCATCCTTCCTGGTACAGGCGAGCGTTTGTGTGGCACGCTTATAGTGGAATCGCTCGCGTAGCATCGATACGAAAAGAGGACACGGTGGACGCCACCGATATGGGTAACGACCTGAAGGAAATCCTGGTCACCGCCGAGGATATGGACCGTCGGCTCGCCGAAATGGCTGAGCAGATCGACCGCGACTACGCGGGTGAAGACCTGCTGCTCGTCGGCGTTCTGCGCGGCGCCGTCATGGTGATGGCGGATCTGTCGCGCAAGCTGCACACCCCCCTCGAGATGGACTGGATGGCCGTGTCCTCCTACGGGTCGGGCACCAAGACCTCGGGCGTCGTGCGTATCCTGAAGGACCTCGACCAGGACGTCGCTGGACGCCACGTGCTGATCGTCGAGGACATCATCGATTCGGGCCTGACCCTGTCGTGGCTGCAGGCCAACCTCCTCGGACGCGGCGCCGCCTCCGTCAAGATCGCGACCGCCCTGCGTAAGCCGGAGGCCGCCAAGGTCGACGTGGACATCGCCTACGTGGGCTTCGATATTCCTGACGAGTTCGTCGTCGGTTACGGCCTCGACTACGCCGAGAAGTACCGCAACATGCCCTTCGTCGGCACGCTGCAGCCGCACGTCTACACCAACTGAGAACGCCTACCTGTAAGGGATGCCCGTGAACGAGAAGATCAAGAACAAACGCCCCAGCCTGGGGTGGGTGCTGGTTCCGCTCATCGTGCTGCTGGTGGGCGGCTGGTTCCTCTGGCAGACGAATCAACCGCGCTCGGTGACGACGTCGGAGGGCCTGGCGCTCATCTCGGGTGACACGGTGGAGCAGGTCGTCCTCAACGAGGGCACCCAGCAGGTGAATCTGACGCTCACGGAGAACTACGTCCACCAGTCCACCGGCGGCGACGACAAGACCGTCGATCTGGGTAAGCGCGTGTACTTCACGTACTCCTACGTGCAGACCAAGGACATCCTGGATACGGTGGCTGCCAAGGCTCCCGCCAAGGGGTGGAATGCGGTGCGCCCGCAGTCCGGCGCCCTCGGCGCGATTATTCAGCTGCTGATTCCGCTGCTGATCCTCATGGGCGCGTTCTACTTCGTGATGCGTTCCATGTCGGGGTCGCGCATGATGGGCGGCTTTACTCAGTCGCGCGCCAAGGAATTCAACCAGGAGCGTCCGGACGTCACGTTCGCGGACGTGGCCGGTGAGGACGAGGCCGTGGAGGAGCTCGAGGAGATCCGCGAGTTCCTGGCGTCCCCGGACAAGTTCCACAAGGTGGGTGCGCGCATCCCGCGCGGCGTCCTGCTGTACGGTCCTCCCGGAACCGGTAAGACCCTCCTCGCCAAGGCCGTCGCCGGCGAGGCGAATGCTCCCTTCTTCTCGATCTCCGGTTCGGAGTTCATGGAGCTGTACGTGGGCGTGGGTGCCTCGCGCGTGCGTGAGCTTTTTGAGCGCGCGAAGAAGAACGCACCGGCCATCATCTTCGTCGACGAGATCGACGCCGTGGGTCGCCACCGCGGCAGCGGCATTGGCGGCGGTAACGACGAGCGCGAGCAGACGCTCAACCAGCTCCTCGTGGAGATGGACGGCTTCGATGAGCGCGCCAACATCATCCTGATCGCGGCGACCAACCGCCCCGACATCCTCGATCCGGCGCTGCTGCGCCCGGGGCGTTTCGACCGTCAGATCGCCGTCGAGGCCCCCGACCTGAAGGGCCGCGAGGCCATCTTGAAGGTCCACGCGCAGGGCAAGCCGCTCACCGCGCAGGTGGACCTGCGTCAGATCGCCAAGCGCACGCCCGGCTTCACGGGCGCGGACCTGGCGAACGTCCTCAACGAGGCCGCACTGCTCACCGCGCGCTCGAACATGCAGTTCATCGACGAGCGCGCCATCGACGAGGCCATCGACCGCGTGATCGCGGGCCCGCAGAAGCGCACCCGCGTCATGAACGACCACGACAAGGCCGTGACCGCGTACCACGAGGCGGGCCACGCCCTGGCCGCCGCCGCGCTGAACTACACGGATCCGGTGACGAAGGTGACGATCCTGCCGCGCGGCCGCGCGCTGGGCTACACGATGGTCATGCCCACCGAGGACCGCTTCAACAAGACCCGCAACCAGCTCCTCGACGACCTGGTCTACGGCATGGGTGGTCGCGTCGCCGAAGAGATCGTGTTCCGCGATCCGTCGACCGGCCCCGCGAATGACATTCAGCAGGCCACGAAGACGGCCCGCGCGATGGTCACCGACTACGGCATGAGCGACCGCATCGGCATGGTCAAGCTCGGCGACGCCGACACCGAGGCCTTTGGCCACGGGTCCGGCGAGGCTCCGCGTTCCTTCTCCGACGAGACCGCCGCAATCATCGACGAGGAGGTGCGTCGCCTCCTCGACAACGCGATGCGCGAGGCGTGGCGCATCCTGTCGGAAAACCGTGGTGTTCTCGACACGCTGGCTTCCCGCCTGCTCGAGGAGGAGACCCTCGACGAGGCGCAGCTGCGCGAGATTTTCAAGGACGTCATCAAGGCCCCCGAGCGTCCCGTGTGGAACTACCAGTCCGACGCGGCCGTTCCGGGCGTGGTCTTGGGCCACCCGGTCGGTATCAAGGCCGAGGACGAGTGGACGTCCGTTCCCGTGCAGGGTATCGACGTGTCGCCGATTGACGTCATCGGCGCCTCGGGCGTGGAAGAGGAGCAGGAGTGACCTACGATCCCGCTGGCGTCGAGAAGGCGTCGCGCGACCTGCTCGTCGCGATCGGTGAGGACCCCGAGCGCGAGGGCCTGGTCGGCACGCCCGACCGCATGGCGCGCGCGTGGCGCGAGATGTGCAAGGGTCTGACCGAGGACCCGCGCGAGCACCTGCGCACCCAGTTCCACGCGGGCACCGACGAGCTGGTCCTGGTCCGCGACATCACCTTCTTCTCGGTGTGCGAGCACCACCTGCTGCCCTTCTACGGCCGCGCCCACGTGGGCTACATCCCGCGCGGCGGCGTCGTGACGGGCCTGTCCAAGCTGGCGCGCGTCGTCGAGGGCTACGCGCGCCGCCCCCAGGTCCAGGAGCGCTTGACCGCCCAGGTGGCCGACGCGATCGACGAGATCCTGGACCCTCAGGGCGTCATCGTCGTCATCGAGGCCGAGCACATGTGCATGTCGATGCGCGGTATCTCCAAGCCGGGCTCGTCGACCGTGACCAGCGCGTTGCGCGGCATCATGAGCGACGGGGCGACCCGCGCCGAAATGATGGCCCTCGTCCTGTCTGGGAGCCGATGACATGAGTGCCCTGCCCCTGCCCGCCGCCCCGGCCTCGTTCCCGGTCCCGTCCCTGGCACTGCCGGGCGGGCTGGCCCTGCCCGGCGGGCGCACGGCGGTCATGGGCATCCTCAACGTCACCCCCGATTCCTTCTCGGATGGGGGACGCTACGCGGACGTGGCCGCGGCGCTGCGCCATGCGCGCGAGATGGTGGCCGCGGGCGCGGACCTGATCGACGTCGGCGGGGAGTCGACGCGGCCGAATTCGACGCGTATCGGAGCGGACGAGGAGTGGGCGCGCATCGGCGCGGTCGTCGAGGCCTTGGCTGCCGAGGGCGTCGTCGTGTCCGTGGATACGTTGCACGCGGCGACTGCCCGCGAGGCCGCGCGCGCCGGTGCGGCGATTATCAACGATGTGAGCGGCGGGCGCTGGGATCCCGAGATGAATGCGGCGGTCGCCGCCTCGGGCTGCGCGTACGTCGTTCAGCACTATCGCGCGCTGCCGGGTATGCCGGGGGAACACTTCGACTACGGGGAGGACCTCGTGGGCACGCTCATCGAGCGCGTGGGGTCCCAGGTTCAAGACGCTATTGATGCTGGTGTGACAGCTGATAAAATTGTCATCGACCCGGGCCTCGGCTTCTCGCTGACGGGCGACCAGTGCTGGCAGATCCTGCGCGAACTGCCGCGCTTCCTGGAGGGCGGTTATCCCGTCCTCGTCGGCGCTTCTCGCAAGCGTTTCGTCAAGGCCCTCGGGGGCGACGTGGACGCCGACAGCGCGGCCATCGCCGCCTACTGCGCGGCATCAGGCGCGTGGGCCGTGCGGGTCCACGACGTAGCCGCCACCGTGGCAGCCATCGCCCGAAAGGAGAACGACGTTGACTAACCGACGCGTCATCATCGCCCTCAAAGGACTGGGGGCGATGGCCAATCACGGCGTCTACGACTTCGAGCGCGCCCGCGACCAGCGCTTCAGCGCAGACATCGTCATGTGGGTCGAGACCGCGGGTGCCACCGATGACATCGCCGCCACCGTCTCCTACGCGGATATCGCCGACGAGGCCATGGCGGTTCTCACCGGCACCGCCGTTGACCTGATTGAAACCCTCGCTGAGACCATCGCCGCGCGCGTCATGAGCCACGAGGGCGTCGTCGGCACTGAGGTGACCGTCCACAAGCCCGACGCCCCCATCGACCACCCCTTCGCGGACGTGTCGGTGACCGTGCGCGCGGGTGAGACTGACGCGATGCCGCTGTCGCTGTCCCTCAAGGGCATCTACGAGGCCGAGGATGGCTCGGTCCTCACCGGCGAGATCGAGGCCTATGGCCGCGCTCAGGCGCCCAGCCCCGCGCAGCAGGAGCACCGCGAGGCGCTCCCGTCGCGCCGCGCCGTGCACGCCGCCGAGGCAGCGCGCGAGGAGGACACCTCCCGACCGGCGCACCTGCGCTCGCGTCGCGTGGTCCTGGCGATCGGCGGCAACCTCGGGGACGTGCCCGTCACGCTCATGCACACGGTCGAGGCCCTGTCCTACATGGAGGGCTTCCAGATCGAGGACGTCTCGCCGATCATGCGCACGAAGCCGGTGCTCGCGCCCGGTCAGGCCCCCCAGCCGGACTATTGGAACGCCGTCGTCATCGGCTCCGCGATCGCGAGCCCCGACGAGCTCTTCGCTCAGACCAGCCGCATCGAGCGCGAGCTGGGGCGCGAACGCCACGAGCGCTGGGGCGCGCGCACCGTCGACATCGACATCATTCAGATCGAGGGTCTGGCCTCCGCCGACCCGGTCCTCACCCTGCCGCACCCGCGCGCCAAGGAACGCGCCTTCGTCCTGGCGCCCTGGCTCCTGTGCGACCCCGACGCGATTCTCGAGGGCGTGGGCCGCGTGTCCGACCTGCTGGCCCACACCCCCGACCGCGAGGGCATCATCGACGCCGTCGACGACTGGCTCGAAGATCCGGCGGCCGTCATGGCCGACTCGGACCAGCTCCTGGCCCAGCGCGCCGAGCAGGCCAGCGCCGACATGCGCGAGCTCATCGAGGCCCTGACCGGCGAAATCAGCCAGGTCGACAACCTCGTGACCCGCCCGGGTGTGCCCGCGGCCGATGCCCCCTTCTCCGGCGCGATCGAGGCCTCGGTCCCGCCCGCGCCGACGCCTGCGCCCGCTCCTCACACTGTGTCGGCTCCCGCAGGTGCGCCGTCGCCCGAGGCCGCGGCCCCGCACGCGGCGTGGGCCCCCGAGGCTGTGCCTGCGCCCGAGGTTGTGCCTGCGCCCGAGGCAACGCCAGCTCCGGAGGAAACGAGCAGCGAGGAAGCGGTTGCGCTCGACGCTGCGCCGATCCCACAGCCGCAGACCCCCGCCCAGCTTGCGGCCGAGCAGGCGGCAGACCCCGCCCGGTCCGCCGCCAGCACATCGCGCTTCGCCCCCGCCGAGGAGGAGGCAGCGGCCGCGCAGACACCCGTCGCGCCCTCACAGGAAAACGAGCCCTCACAGGAAAACGCACCCGCCCAGGAAGCGTCCCCCCAGGAGGCTCCGCCCCAGCGCGAACGCCGTCACCGCGCAGATCGCGCCTCGTCGCGACCCTCCTGGCATCCGGTCTCCTCCGTGCCCGCGGATTCTGCGGCCGGGCGCATGACCCGCAAGATCGGCACGGGCACCTACAAGCCGAGCGGCACCGAAAAACCCCGCTGGGTCCCCGTCTTTGAGCCCAAGCGGGAGGAAACGCGTTCGGCGATCGCCCTGCCGGACTGGAACTTCTCCGTCAGCTCCGCACACGACGTGCGCGTCGTTGACGACCGCTCCGGCCTCGGCCACGACGACGAGCCCCCCAAGGCCACCGTCCACGCTGATGGGCGCTCGACGATCCTCGCCCCCGGGCTGCCCGACAACACTCCCGTCGGCCCGATCCCCGAGGACGAGGCTACACAGACCGGCATCCTGCGTCGCGTTGTCGTGCGGCCCACGATGACCGGAGCGATCCCGATCGTCAAGAGGCGCTAATGAAACCCGTGTCGATCCTGTGGGTGGTGGCGGTGGGCCTCGTGGCCGCCGGCCTGAGCTTCCTCGGCTTCCTCGCGCACATGCGCCAGGGCGGCACCCCGATGATCGTCACCCCTGGACCCGCGGTCATCTTTGCGATTGCCACGGCCTGCCTCATCTGGTCCGGCCTGGCGGTGCGTCGCCTGCGCGCGGGCAAGGACACGTGGATCGACGCGATCGGGGCGATGCGCGTCGCAGTCTTCGCGCGCACGAGCGCGCTCGTCGGCTCCGGCCTGACCGGAATTCTCATCGGCGTCATGGCGGTGTCTCTCATGCAGCTCGAAGCGCCCGTGATGCTGGCCAACGCGATCGGGTCGGGCCTGTCCGGCCTCGTCGGCCTCGTCTGGACGATCATCGCGGTCGTTATCGAACGCTGGTGCGTCATCAACCCCGATGACGAGGGATCGACGTCCTCCAAGCGCAGCGCGGCCGCCTGATCGCCCGCGGCGCAGTGCGTTGCGGCGGCCGCCTCGTGTGAAAGTCGCCCCCGTCCCGAGCGTTAGCCGCTGCCTGCGCCCCGCGCCCGGTATCGTGGATGCGTGGCTGACCAGCGTAAGAATTCCCCCAGGCGACCCACCTCCAGGCGTAGCGCGCCGGGAGGCACTTCCGGTCGCGCCGGCGATCGCGCGTCCCGCGCCGCAGCTGGCAGCCGCGTTTCCGCTGCTCGTCCGGCCGCCTCGAAGGCCTCCGCATCCACGAAAAAGGGGAGCGCTGGCTCGGCGCAGCGCTCCGCTAGCGCGAAGGCACCCCGTCAGAAGAAGTCGTCGGGCGGTGGCCGTCCGCCCGTCAACCTGTGGCCGCGGCGCATCATCACGGGCCTCGGGCTGATCCTCATCCTCGCCCTCATTGTGTGGGGCATCGTCGCTGGGGTCCGCGCGATCGTCGGAGCCGTCAGCGCCGATCCCGCGCCGCAGTCCAGCCCCCAATCCGCCGTTCAATCCGGCGCGGTGGACGCGTCCGGCTACACCCTCAAGGGCGGCCAGGAGGCCACGGCCGACGGCCTGCTCACCGACGGGACGACAATCGATATTCCCACCTGCCTGGATCGCGACATCACGGCCACCGCGAAAGCGTCGGCGACCTCGTCGGGGTCGGCGATGCCCGTGACCCTCACGCTCGAAAACCGGGGTTCCGTCGCCTGCTCGACGTCCCTGTCCCGCTTCGGGCTGCAGATTTCGACGGGCGACCTGCAGGTCTACAACTCGACGAAGTGCGGCGAGGACCAGCAGTCGTCGACGACCCTGCTGCTGCGCCCGGGCGCCACGTGGACCGGCGCCCTGCGCTGGGATGGCTACGTGTATACGAACGGTTGCACGACGCCCGCGGGTGGAGCGAGCGCCGCGTCCGCCGGTACCTACAAGGTCGCGGTCACAATGGGTACGCGCGAGGTCGGCTCGACCGTCGTCGACGTGACTCCCGCGCCCACGCCCGCCCCGCAATCGGGAGCTCAGCCCGGCCCGCAGTCGGGAACCCAGTCGGGCCGCTAGGGTCTACCAGCCGACGAGGCCGGAACTGACCGCCTGCGCCTGGTGCGCCAGGTTCTCGGTGATGAGCTTGGCACGGTAGGGGCCGATGCCCTCAATGGCTTCCAGCTCCTCGGTGGTGGCGGCGCGCAGTGCCGGCAGCGTCGTGATGTGCGCGGAGACCTCCTTGATGGCTCCCCACGACAGGTGCGGGACCAGGGAGAGGGCGCGCACGCCGCGCGGCGTGATCTCGCGGTCCAGGTCCGCGACCTCGTACACGTCCAGCCCGAGGATGTTCGCGATCGCGGTGAGGTCCACGATGCGCTCCGACCCGAGGGAGGACAGTTCGGCCTCGACGCGTGCGACGTCGTCGGGGTTGCGGATGTAGTCGCGCATGACGAGAGCCCGCTCGGACGCGGAGCCGCGCACGAGGTCCTCGACTTGCAGGGCCAGCAGGCGCCCCTCGGAGCCGAGCTCCTCCAGGTATTCCGTGATTTCGGAGGTGATGCGCCGGATCATCTCCATGCGCTGCATGACGGTGGCGACGTCGCGCACGGTCGCGCTGTCGCGCATCTCGAGGATGGTGAGGGTCTGCAGGACCTCGTCGAGGCGCTGACTGTAGCGGTCGAGCGTATCCACCGCGAGGTTGGCGCGCGAGAGCAGGGCCTCGGGCTCCTCCACCAGGCGATGCTCGGTGCCCACGTAGATGGAAATCATGCGCATCGACGCGGACAGGGACAGGACCGGCAGGTGGGTCTGACGGGCGGTGCGCTGCGCGGTGCGGTGGCGCATGCCGGACTCGTCGGTGGGAATCGTGGGGTCCGGGAAGAGCTGCACGTTGGCCTTGCGGATGCGCCACAGGTCGGGATCGATGATGACGGCACCGTCCATCTTGCACAGCTCACGCAGGCGCGCGGCCGTGAAAGCGACGTCGAGGTCGAAGCCGCCCGAGCAGATGGCCTGCACGTCGGGGGTGTATCCCAGGACGATGAGGGCGCCCGTGTGGGAGCGCTGGATTCGTTCCAGTCCTTCTCGCAATGGCGTACCGGGCGCGACTGCGCGCAGTGCCTCGCGAAGGATCGCTGCATCGGACGTCAATGTGATTCCCTCCCAGAAGAGTAGGTTTGGTACCTATTATTGCGAGTCTGCCGGGAAAGCGACACGAATAGCCGTCGCCAGATCCGACACAGTAAAGACGGTGATGCCGTCGACGCCTGCGAGATCCTCGCTGCCCTGAGCGGGAACGATCGCCGAGGAGAAGCCCAGGCGTGCGGCCTCAGCGAGGCGACGTTGAGTGCCCGTGCACGCCCGGACCTCGCCCGTCAGGGAGATCTCTCCGACCGCCACGAGGTCGGCGCGAGGGGGAACGCCCTTGAGCGAGGACACGATCGAGATGGCCATCGCGAGGTCGATCGCCGGCTCAACCGTGCGGGCACCGCCGACCGTGGAGACGTAGACGTCCGCCCCCGACGTGTCCGCGCCGATGCGGGCCTGCAGGACCGCCAGGATCATGGCGACGCGCGCGTGGTCGACGCCCGAGGTCGTGCGCCGCGGCGAGCCACCCGACGAGGGTGCGACGAGCGACTGGATCTCCGTGGGCAGTGGGCGGCGCCCTTCCAGGGAGACGGCCGCGCACGTGCCGGGCACGCCGCGCGTCGTGCGCGACAGGAAGAGCCCGGAGGGGTCAGCGAGGCCGTAGATCCCCGAGTCCGTCAGCTCGAAGCAGCCCACCTCGTCGGTGGGACCGTAACGGTTTTTCACCGCGCGCAGCAGACGCAGGCGCGAATGGCGGTCGCCCTCAAACTGGCAGACGACGTCCACGAGGTGCTCGAGCACGCGCGGGCCCGCGATGCCGCCGTCCTTCGTCACGTGGCCGACGAGCAGGGTGGGCAGGTCGGACTCCTTAGCGACACGGATGAGGGATGCCGCGACCGCGCGCACCTGCGCGACCCCGCCCGCCCCGCCCTCGACCTGGGAGGAGGAGATGGTCTGCACGGAGTCGACGATCAGCAGGGAGGGGGAGACCTCCTGGACGTGCCCGAGGACGACGCCGAGTTCCGTCTCATCCGCGATGAGGAGGTTCGGCTCGAGCGCGCCGATGCGTTCCGCGCGCCCGCGCACCTGGGCCGCCGATTCCTCGCCCGTCACGTAGAGGACGGGGCCGCGCCCGCCCGCCGCGGCCGTGCGCGCGGCCTTCGCGGCCACGTCCAGCAGCAGTGTCGACTTACCGACGCCGGGCTCACCGGCCAGGAGGATGACCGCGCCCGGAACGATGCCGCCGCCGAGGACCCGGTCCAGCTCGCCCACGCCCGTCGAGCGCGACGAGGCCCGCTCCCCGTCGACCTCGCCGATAGGCAGCGCGGGACGCCGCGGTGTGGTGGCGGTGGTGCGCGCGCCTCCCGTGACCTCGCCGGCCTGGTCGACCGTGCCCCACGCCCCGCACTCGCGGCACTGGCCCACCCACTTGGGGGAGGTCCAGCCGCAGTCGGAGCAGCGGTACGTGATCTTCTCTTTCGCCATGCACTCACCGTAACCCGACCCACCCTCATCTGCGGTTCGCGCGCGCGAAGAAGGCCGCAGGTGTGTGGGCCGAGAGGCGCAACGACGTGCGTCGAGCGCGTCGGGCCCGTGCGCGTAGGGCCCGTGGAGGGAAAGGGCCTGGCTCCGGCCTCGTCGAACGAGAATGAGTATCCAAATACGTCACTGTGGTCAGGTTCTCGCAGGCCTGGGAAGCGCGGGAACACCGCGCGAACGAGTCACCACGCACGTGCGCTTATTCAGTACCTGTTGTTGTCTCGGGCGTTTATCCATAGGGTTGGTCGATGTGTATCCTTGGAATGGCTCACCATGGCCACACGGATACAGATACCGCCCCACAACAGTGCGCACATGAAGACTGAGGAAGCGACATGAACAAGGCGCGTCAATCGCGAAACAGCTGGTCGAAGCGGATGCCCGCAATCGCCGTCCTGCTGGTGTCCGCGATGCTCTGCGTCCTCGCCGTGGTCTACCGCGGCGTCGAGGTCACCCAGGTCAGCGTCGATGACGGTGGCATTTGGGTGACGAACCAGGATCGTAAGCTCCTGGGCCACCTCAACTACGACGCGCTCATGCTCGACGGCACCGTTTCCGTCAAGTCCGCGTCCTTCGACATCGGTCAGGCCGGCGGCGACGTGACGCTGGGGGAGACGGTCACGCGCACGGTGTCGCCCGTGAAACCCACCTCCTTCTCGATCGGCCAGGCCGTCACCCTGCCCGAGGGCGCCACCCAGGTGCAGGGCGGCTCCGTCCTCGCGGTCCTCGATCCGGCCGCCGGTCTCCTGTGGGTCGGTAACGCGGGAGAGCCCGCCACCATGTCGTTTGCCAACGAGGACGCGGTCGCCAAGGACCTGAGCGACGGCATCGTCACGGTGTCGCCGTCGGGCACGGTGTTCGCCTACTCTCCCGGTTCTTCGTCTCTGGTCACGGTCGTGAAGGAAGGCCAGACGTGGCGCGCGAAGAGCACGACACTCAAGGGATTCCAGCCCTCCGGCGCCCTGTCGATCACGGCGGTCGGCGACAAGCCGGTCATCTACGACCAGGCCGGCAACACCCTCGTCATGCCCGACGGGAAGGTCCGCGACCTCGCCGAGGAGCATGTGACCGGTGCTGTCCTACAGGCCCCCGGCGACGACGCGGCCTCGGTGCTCCTCGCGACGGATTCCGAGCTCGTGGCCGTCTCCCTGAACGGCAAGTCGGTGGACCGCCAGCCCGCCTCGGACGCGGGCACGAAGGGCAACCCGGCTGCCCCCGTTTTCCATAACGGCTGCTCCTACGGCGCGTGGGCGGGCTCGGGCGCATTTGTGCGCACGTGCACGGATAAGTCGCGCAATCAGGCGCAGACGGTTCCCACGCTCGCCGAGGCCTCCTCCGCGGTCTTCCGCACGAACCGCACGCGTATCGTCCTCAACGACGTGTCGACGGGCACGCTGTGGTTGCCGGATAAGAACATGGTCCTCGTCAACAACTGGGATCAGATCCCCACCGAGGAGCAGGAGGAAGAGGACACCCCGACCCCGGACCAGCGCGAGCAGGTCTCGGAGCCGGAGCACAACGACAAGAACACGCCGCCCGAGGCCGTGGATGACGACTTCGGCATCCGCCCGGGTCGTTCGACGCTGCTGCCGGTCCTCGACAATGACTCGGATGATGACGGCGACGTGCTGACGGCGCGCGCCGTGACGAACCCGGAGTTCGGCACGGTCGTGCGCACGAGGGGTGGGCGCGCCCTGCAGATCACGGACGTTCCGGAGAATCTGACGAGCGGGTCGACGTCCTTCACGTACGAGGCCTCGGATGGCCTCGCGGGCGCCACCGCGACCGTGCACGTGACGATCCACCCGTGGACGCAGAACGAGGGGCCGCGCCAGATGAAGCGCCCGGTCATCAAGGTCGGCGCGAATGCGCAGGTGGAGTACAACCTGCTGTCGGACTGGATTGATCCGGATGGTGACCAGTTCTTCCTGAAGTCCGTGGAGGCTCCCGATGGCATCGCCGTGCAGTTCACGGAGGATGGAACGGTGCAGATCCACGACCTCGGCTCAGGAGCGGGGGTCAAGGTGCTGAGCGTGACCCTCTCGGACGGGCACGCGGAGACGACGGGCGAGCTGCAGGTGAGCGTCCAGGAGGCGGGTAACGTCCCACCGGTGGCGCGCGCTGACTTCTACGTGGCACGCGTGGGCGAGGCCCTCGCCCTCGACCCGATTGCGAACGACACGGATCCGAACGGCGACGCGCTGACCCTGGTCGCGTCGGGTACGGCCCCGGCGGGTACGTCCGTGTCCGCGGATCTGTCGCGAGGCATCTTGACGTTCACGGGGTCGGTGCCGGGCTCGTTCCAGTTCACGTACACGGTGTCGGATGGGCCCTCCACGACGGTGGGCGTCATCCGCGTTGACGTGGTCGCGGACGACACGAACGCGGTCCCGATTGCCGAGGACGACCTGGCGGTGCTGCCCAGCGGCGGTGCGACGCTGATCGCCCCGTTGGCTAACGACACGGATCCGTCGGGCGGCGTGCTGGTCGTCCAGTCGATCGACGTGCCCGCGAGCTCGGGCCTCGAGGTGACTCTCATTGAGCGCCACCTGCTGCGCATTACTGCGCCCGCGGGTCTGTCCGACGTGACGTCCTTTACGTACACGGTGTCCAACGGCGCGGGGTCGGCGACCGCTCAGGTGAGCGTCATCCCGACGGACGCGCAGAGCGAGGAGACGCCGCCCGAGGCCACGCCGGACACCGCGAAGGTGCGTGCTGACGACATCGGTTCGGTGAACGTGCTGGCGAACGATCGTTCGCCGATTGGCCTGTCGCTGAGCCTGGACCCCGACGTCACTGTCCTGTCGGGTGCGGAGCTGGGCACGGTGTTCGTCACCGGCAACCAGGTGCGCCTCTCGGCCGGCTCGGAGGCCGGCGTCGTGCGCGTGGCGTACACGGTCGTCGATTCTGTGGGTAACCGTGCGACGTCGACCGTGACGTTCGAGGTCGTGGCGGCCTCCGCCGCGAACAGTGCCCCCGTTCCCAAGGCACTGAGCGCGTGGGCCGTGCAGGGCCAGATGACGCGTATTCCCGTGCCGCTGACGGGCATCGACCCGGACGGCGACTCGGTGGCCCTCGTCGGTATCGATCAGCCGCCCGCCAAGGGCAGCGTCGTGCTGGGCACGGAGTGGCTGGAGTACACGCCTTCCGATGACGCGACCGGGACGGATACGTTCTCCTACATCGTCGAGGATCGCCTCGGCGTGCAGGGCCGTGCGCGCGTGCGCGTCGGCATCGCGCCTCCCGGCGCGCAGAACCACAACCCGACGGCCGTCCCGGATTCGGTGACGGTGCGGCCGGGCCGCGAGGTCAGCGTCAACGTCCTGAGCAACGACCTGGATGCGGACGGCGATGCTCTCTCCGTCGATACGGATCCGGCGACCGTGTCGGTCTCGGATGCCTCGGCGACCGTGTCGGTGGCCGAGGATGCGGTCACCGTCAAGGCCCCCCAGACGAACGGCGTGTTCGTCGTCGCCTACCAGATTCAAGATGGGCGAGGAGGTCGTGCCCAGGGGCAGTTGACCGTGACGGTCGATGCCGATGCGCCGCTGCGCGCACCGATTGCCCGCGACGACGTCGTGTCCGTGGCCGATCTGCCCGCCGACTCGAAGCCTGTGAGCGTCCCCGTTCTCGCGAACGACGAGGACCCGGATGGCACGACGGCTGCACTGACGGTCTCGGCGGAGGGCTCGGGCGTGAGCGTGTCCGGCCAGAACCTGTCGATCAGCCCCGAGGCCCGCCGACGCCTCGTCGTCTACACGGTGACGGACCCCGACGGGCTCAAGGCGAGCGCCGTCGTGACGGTCCCGGGTACGGACCTGCTGGCCCCGCGCCTCGATATGACGCGCATCCCGGTGGCGATGCGCGCGGGGTCCTCACTGACCCTCGACATCAACGACTACGTCCTCGTGCGCGATCACTCGCGTTCCCCGATCATCACCGACGCGGCGACCGTGAAGTCCAGCGGCGGCATCGACTCGGTGGCGCTGCAGGATTCCTCGCACATCGTGTTGACGGCCCCTGACACGGCCTCGGGCCGCGCGTCGGTGTCGTTCACGGTGCGTGACGGCGCGGCGGACGACGCCTCGGCCCTGTCCTCGACGCTGACGATCCCGATCACGATTCAGCCCGCGAGGAACATGCCCCCGCGCCTGACCCCGACCCCGATTCTCGTGGGCCAGGGCGAGAACGTGACCGTGGACCTCACGCAGATGGTCGACGACCCGGACGACCAGGCGAAGAGCTCCTTCGACTACCGCGTGGCGAAGGTCCCCGGTGGCATCGACGTGTCCCTGGACGGCTACACGCTGACCGTTGCGGGCAAGAAGGACCAGCCCAAGGGGCCGGTCGGCGCGATCACGGTGAGCGTGGACGACGGCTCGGGCGCGGTCACCGCGGATATTCCGGTGACGATCGTGAAGTCCTCGAAGCCCCTCGTGACGACGACGGACGCGCGCATCAAGGTCAACGCCGGTCAGACGGCGACCGTGAACCTGTCGGAGTACACGACGAATCCGTTCCCGGATCCGCTCGTGGTCCTGGACGCGTCCGTGCACGTGGGTCAGGGCAGCGCGGCCGGCGACCGTAACGTGCTGACGGTGACCCCCAAGGCGGGCTTCCACGGCGACATGATCGTCGTCTACCGCGTCATGGACGCGACGAACGACCCGGATCGCATCGTGCAGGGCCGCGTCATCGTCAAGGTCCTGGACCGCCCCGATCCCCCACAGAACGTGACCGCGACCGCGACGGGCCCGGGCAGTGCGTTCGTGTCCTTCCAGGAGCCCGCTGCCAACGGTGGGACCATTTCGGGCTACACGATCATCGACTCGGTGGACGGGCATTCGCAAAATACGCGTAACCCCGGCATGGAAGTGACGGGCCTGCAAAACGGCGTCGAACACTCCTTTACGGTCATCGCCCACAACGAGGCCGGAGATTCGGATCCGTCGTCGGCGTCCGCGCCGGTGCTGGTGGACGCTGTGCCCGAGCAGATGGCGGCGCCCACGGTCCAGGGCACGGACGGCGGCCTGATCGTCTCGTGGACGCCTGCGGTCACCAGGGGATCGGCGGTTCACACCTACACGGTGTTCGTCGCGCCGCTGGCGGGCGGTCAGCCGATCGCGCAGTCGGTGTCCGGTTCGGAGACCTCGACGACTGTTCGCGGCCTGCGTAACGGCGCCAGCTACTTGGTGTCCATCCAGGCGCAGAACAACGCGAAGACCCCCTCGCCGGTATCCAGTTCGACGCAGGCCAGCCCGCACGGCCCGCCGGACACGCCGGGTGACGTCTCCGCCTACCCGTCGGGTATCGGCGCCGACGCGTCGCGTGCGAACGTGATGGTGTCCTGGTCGCTCGGTAGCCCGAATGGAAGCGGCTGGGGCCGCACGGAGGTCACGGTGGGTGGCGTGCCAGCCACCGCGAACCCGGGTGCGACCAGCGTTGAGGTTCCCAACGTGCCGACGGGTCCCAACTTGCCCGTGACGGTGGTGGCGTTCAACGCCGAGGGTGACCAGTCGGCCGCTGCGACCACGACGCTGAACGTCGCGACGGTTCCCGCGCCGATCGCGGCCCCGACGCTGTCCGGTATCGGCGAGGCGGGCAAGGTGCGCGTCGACAGTCTGGCGCCCGTTCCGGGCCGAGGCTTTGACGCGTCGAACCTGACGCTGCGCTACGCCGAATCGCCGGGTGCGTGTGCCAGCGGGCCGCAGGTCTCTAACGGTGACATTCTGCTGGTCAGTGGCTGGCAGCCGACCACGTTCTACTTCTGCCAGACGGGCACGGGCTTGAACAATCGTCCCGTAGCCTCCGACGCGGTGGCCGCGGTCGGCCAGGCGACGGGTGCCCCGTCGCAGGTGAACGTGGTGTTCACGAGCGTGACCTCCTCGAGCGTGACTGTGCACTGGGACCCGGTGGGCGCTAACCCCGCCGTCAGCGAGATTCGCGTGTCCGTGGGCGGTCAGACGCAGACCGTGGGCGCTGGAACCACCGAAGCGACCTTCACGGGTCTGGCTCAGGGCGCTCGCTACGACGCGTCGGTCGTGGCTGTCAACGCCATGGGTTCGACGCCGATGAATGCGCGCCCGATTACGACGACGAAGCTCGACGTGAGTGCGCAGTGGGTGGAGACCTGTAGCGGTAACGAGCGCGGGTACTTTGTGGGGCCCTGCCACACGTTTACGCTCAGCGCCCCGGGCTGGGATGGCGGCGCGTCGATCCCGCACATCTGTACGGTGCGTTCGGATCGTGATAACAGCACGGCCACGGTGCGCGTGGACGGGGCTGGCCCGATTCCGTCGCGCGTGGTGACGCTCGCGGATTCCGCGGACGTGTTCAACCGAGGCCAGTACATCCTCGGCGAGTGTAAGCCGGAGAGGTAGGCACGTGAAGAAACTCCGTCGAATCCTCAAGGCTGCGTGGCGCAACGCCCGCACTCGCCTGGAGGCGGTTCCCGCCGTCGTGTGGCTGGCGCGCTGGCTCGGCGCGCTCACGCCGGTCGGTTGGTCGGTGAGCGTCGCGCTCATCGCGGGTGCGATCGCCGCGGGTGCCTTCGGTTGGATCGAGGGCTTCGTGGTGGCCGTCATGGGCCTGGTGGCCCTGGTGGTGGCGATCGCCTCGGTGGCCTCGCCGTCGCCGCTGTCGGTGTCGCTGCGCATGAAGAATGACCGCATCGTCGCCGGCCAGGTGGCGGTGGGCCGGGTGCGCGTCGTCAACGAGTCGGCTCGCCGGTCGGGTTCGACCCTCGTGGAGGTGACGATCGGACGAGGCAGTGGCGAGTTCCTGGTTCCTCCGATTAGCGGGAACGGGACGTGGAACGAGGCATTCTCGGTGATGACGAAGCGCCGCGGCGTCATCAACGTGGGCCCTGCGCGCACGGTGCGTATGGATGGCCTGGGCCTGCTGCGCCGCGTGCGTTCGTGGGATGAGCCGATCCTCGTGCACGTGCATCCGCCGACGGTGCGTTTTTCTTTCGACGCGACGGGTATGCAGATGGATGTCGAGGGTGTGGCCAGCGAGAAGCTGACGAGCTCCGACGTGTCCTTCCACGCCTTGCGTGATTACGAGCCGGGCGACGACCGGCGTGCGGTCCACTGGCCGTCGACGGCCCGTTTTGGGCGCCTGATCGTGCGCCAGTTCGAGGAGACGCACCGCTCGCACCACATGGTGCTGCTGGATACCCGGATTGACGCGTGGGGACGCCGCGCCTTTGAGACGGGTGTGTCCGTCGCGGCGTCGCTGGCGATCGCCGGTTCTGGCGAGGCGCGCACGGTGTCGATGCACACGGCGGACGCGTGGATTCCCACGGGCTCGCCGACGGCGATGCTGGATGCCCTGTCGGAGATGGAGACGTCGACGCGCTCGGATTTCGCGGGCGTCGTGCGGCGCTGCGTCATGGAGCGCGGCGGGATTTCTGTCCTGTCGATCGTGGTCAGTGAGTCCGTGGATGACGAGGAGGCTGCTCGCCTGGCGAATATTGCGCCGGTCGACGTGGTCGTGTCCGTTATTCGCGTGGTTCCGGGGCGTGCGAGGCGTCGCCGGAAGATCAGCCGAGGCGTCATCATCGATTGCCCGTCGCTGGAAGATTTGCCGATGCTGGTGTCGAGGGGGGTGAAGGCGTGAGCGCTCCCGTTCGTCCCGTTGCCCATCAGGCCCCGCCGCGTCGTTCGCGTCGTTCGGATACGTCCGAGACGACGATGGGCGCTTCGATGCGTCGCGCGGCGATGCCCGCGTGGTCGCTACTGGTCCTCGGTGTCCTTTTCGTGGGCCCGGTCGTCATGTTCGAGTCCGTCTTCGGTGGGGGACAGGGCGCGATCGCTGCGGGCGTCGGCGTCCTCGTCGGCTTGCTCGTGTCGTGGGCGGCGTCGAAGTGGCGCTGGGACCTGCTCTCGATTGTGGCCTCCGTCGTCGCGGCTCACTTCCTGTTTGGCGGCGCCGCTGCCCTGCGCGAGACGACCCGGTGGGGCGTGGTGCCCACGTCTCGTACCCTCCAGACCCTCGTCATCGGCGCGGTCGAGGCCTGGAAGGATCTGTTGACGCTGACCCCGCCCGCGGCCTCGTACGTGGGGCCGGCGATGGTGCCGTGGATGGCGTGCCTCGTGTGCTCGGTCGCGGCGGGCGTCGTGACGGTGCGTTACGGGCGCCCGATGTGGGGCTCGGTGGCCCTCATCCTGTGCGGCGTCATCGCGATCGTGTGGGGGCCGACGGGCCACACCCCCAACCTCGCGCTCGTCATTGTCTGGTGGGTGGCCCTCATCGCCTGGTGGTCGTGGGCCTCGGCGATTGGCCGGGCTCGCTCGGGAACGGACATCGTTATCGGCATGTCGTCGTCCACGACTTCGGCGTCGACGACGATGGGCGGGTCCTCGCGCCAGGTCGTGCACGTGTGGTGGCGCGTGGGCATGGGTGCGCTGATGGTGGGCGTGATGGTCGCCGCGGCGATCCCCGCTGCGTCCCTGCTGGGTCCCACGGCCTCGGACCGTATCGTGGGCCGCGACGTCGTGGAACCGCCCGTGGATGCGCGCGAGTACCCCTCGCCGCTGTCGAGCTACCGCCACTACAACAAGGACCTTGAGGACTCCTCCCTGATCCATGTGTCCAATCTGCCCAAGGAGGCGCGTGTGCGCCTGGGCGCGATGGACGTGTACGACGGGACAACCTTCGGCATGAGCGTGGCCAACACGGATGGGACGGCGGGCTACCGCCGCGTCGGCTCGACGATCCCGGGCCGTAGCGCGGACGATGCCGAGCTTGAGACGAATGTGTCGACCTCGCAGCTGCTGGGTCCGTGGGTGCCCACGATCGGCCAGGTGCACGTTCTGCGTTTCGATGAGGGTGATCCGAATGCGGCGGCGCAGCAGAAGGGCCTGAACTACGACCTGTGGGCGGAGACGGCGCTGACGACTGGTCCGGCGGGGGAGATGGGCTACACGATGAGCCTGTCGATGCCGCGCGAGCATGCGGATTCGGAGTACGCGAGCGTCGAGGCAACCCGCTACGCCGGGGGCGACACGAATGTCCCCAAGGACGTCGATACTCTGGCCGCGGAGCATACGACAACCGCGCGTTCGGACCTGGAGAAGGCCCGCGCGATTGAGAACTTCTTGCACACGGACGGCTACTACTCGAACGACGACACGATCAACTCGCGTCCGGGTTCCTCCCAGGATCGTATTCAGCGCATGATCGGCGCGGACATGCTGGTGGGTGACGACGAGCAGTACGCGACCCTGATGGCGCTCATGCTGCACTCGCAGGGGATTAACGCGCGCGTCGTCATGGGTGCATACCGCGAGGGGACGTCGGGCAACGTGGACCTCACGGGCGCAGACATGCACGCGTGGGTCGAGGTCGAGTTCCCCGGTGTCGGTTGGGCGACGTTCGACCCGACGCCGCCGCGCGACCAGCAGCCCACGACGCAGGTGAATAAGCCGAAGTCGGTGCCCAAGCCGCAGGTTTTGCAGCCGCCGGAGCCCCCGGAGCAGCCGGTTGAGTTGCCTCCGGCCACCCGCGACCAGGCGACCGACCCGCACGACCCGAACGGCTTGCACATCCCGTGGATGGCGATCGGCACGGTGTCCCTGTCGCTGCTTATCCTGCTGGGTCCGATTGTGTTGGTGCTCCTGGCAAAGTCTCGCCGACGTAAGAGTCGCCGCAAGGCGGCCGCCGCGGAGGCTGTGCGCGGCTCGTGGGATGAGCTCGTGGATACGGCGATCGACTCCGGCCTCGTGGTGGAGCCGCACCTGACGCGCCAGGAGGTCGCGTGGGCGTTGGCCTCGCAGTGGGCGCCCGAGACTCCTGAGGGTGGCGAGGCCCCCTCGCGCAAGTCCCGCAAGTCCGGTAAACGGTCGGCGGCTGACGTGCGTGTGCCCGGCTGGTCTCTGTTCTCCGGCGCGGTGCCTCGCGTTGTCACGGTTGCGCGCCGCGCGGACGTCGCGGACTTCGCGCTCACCGGTGCGCGTTCGCAGGACGCCGAGCAGGCGTGGGAGGACGTGGATGAGCTGCGCCGCGAGTGGGCGTCGTCGGTGTCGGTGTTCGCGCGCGTGCGCCACGCCCTGTCGCTGAAGTCATTGCGCTGGCGTCGACGCGCGAGCCGCCAGGCGGCCGCCGCATCCGGGGCGAAGCGTCGCTCGCTGATGGGGCGTATGGGTCGTAGGAAAGGGAAACGTTGATGGATAGCGACGCTCGCGTCGGGATGGTCCCGGTGCTGCCGGGATACCAGTGGATCCGGCCTCTGGGGTCGGGTGGTTTCGCGGACGTGTTCCTGTGCCGCCAGGAGCTGCCCAGCCGAGAGGTGGCCGTGAAGGTTGCCCGTCGAGATCGCGGGGCGGACGGCGAGGCCGGGATCGCCCGCGAGGCGGACGTGATGGCTCTCGTGTCGGGTCACCCGGCTGTCGCCCAGCTCTACGGGGCGGGCCGCACGCCGGATGGTCGCCCGTACCTGGTGATGGAGTATTGCCCCGTTGCGAACATCCTCGATCAGGTGCGCGCGAACCCGATGGCGACGGACCGGGCGCTGTCCATGATCATCCGCATGTGCGGTGGCGCGGAGATGCTGCACCGCGCGGGCTACGTCCATCGCGACATTAAGCCCAGCAACATCATGATCAATGCCTACGGGTCGCCGGTGCTGACGGACTTTGGTGTTTCGGAGCCGGTGGGGACGGATCCGCGCGCGGGCCGCGACGGCTTCTCGGTCATGTGGGCGCCCCCGGAGCAGATCGCGGGCACGGCTCGCGCTCACCCGACGCAGGATGTGTGGGCGTTGGGCGCGACCCTGTGGACGCTGCTGATGGGCCGTTCGCCCTTCGAGGTCGTCGACGGGGATAACTCTGCCAAGACGGTCGCCCAGCGTGTGGCTCGCGGCCGCGTGTCGCGCATTGACCGCCCGGGCGTACCCGACGCGGTGACGGCGATTGTTCGCCGCGCGATGAGCCTGGATCCTGAGCAGCGTTTCGGGTCGGCGGCGGCGCTCGGTTACGCGTTGCAGACGATCGAGCGCGAGATGCACCGCCCTGTCACGGAGATGAAGCTGAGCGTGGTCGCCTCCTCGAGCGCGCCCTCCTCGGCCCTGTCGTCCCCTTCCCCGGCCGCCCTGGACGCGGAGCGTACGCGCACCCGCCGCGGGAGTTTCGCGGATGGTGCCAACGCCTCGTTGAACGAGGCATGGGCCGGGAATTCGACGACGAACCGTACCGGGTTGGTCGAGGGTGAATCGAAGCGCCCCGCGTGGGTGCTCCCGGTGCTCGCGCTCGTGATGGTGCTGGCGACGGCCGGCCTGGTCGTCGCGATGCTGACCGGCGGCGGACACAGCATTCACGTGGGCGGCTCCTCCGATCCGACTGCGGGGCCGACGGCGAGCGAGTCGCCGGACGGCGGCAGCGTGAACGACGCGGGTGGTGCCCCGCCCGCCCCCGTCGCCGAGGTCAGAGCGACCCCGAAGGGCACGGAGATTCTGTGGAACTGGGACATTCCCCAGCAGGGACAGAACAAGGCCGACCAGTTCGTCTTCAAGTACGTGCTGGAACGCCCGGGTGAGGCCGTGGTCGCTGAGACCATGCGCCGTAACTCCCTGACGACGACGGCCGTGAGCGGCGAGAACTGCCTGACGGTGAGCGTCGTCGCCGAGGCGAGCGGCCGTGAGTCTGCACCCGTCACCCAGTGCGTGACGATGCCGTAGCACGCGGACAGATAGTCGAAAGGACACAGAGTTGGGACACACGAGGGCACGCTTGTGGCGTCGTTGCGCAGGTGCAGGAGTAGCGGCGGCGCTCGCGGTGGGAGCGTTGGTGCTTCCCGCGGCGCCGGCCTCGGCGGATACAACGATTACCGCCGGGGACCAGCCCTTCTACTCCCACTACAACCTGGCGTCGATCCGATCGGCGGGGTACACGGGCGATGGCGTCACGATCGCGCTGATTGACGGACCCGTGAACTCGGGGATTCCGGAGCTTCAGGGTGCGCACATCGAGTCCTATGCCCCGTGTTCGGTGGGATCGCAGGATAAGTATTGGGACCATGGGACGGTGATCGCGCAGATCCTGGTGTCCCCGCAGTTCGGCATGGCTCCCGGCGCGCGATTAAGAGCGTATACGTTGTCCTTCATGGGCGATACGACCGGGTCGGATTGCGCGCTGGGGAACTGGGACCGCGGGTATTCTGACCTGTCGCTCCTCATCGAGACAGCGCTCAACGATGGTGTCGACGTGATCACGACCTCGTCGAGTTACCCGGGGTACACCGAGGACATGCGGTGGGCTCTCGCCCGGGCGATCACGCAGCAGGTCCCGGTCGTGGCCTGCGCGGGGAACGATTCGGTTCAGAATTCGACGGAGTGGCTGCCTGCGTGGAGCGGCGTCGTGGGTGTGGCCGCGATCGAGACGAACGGGCACGCCTCCGATTACACGAATTGGGGGGATCCGATTTCGACTGCTGCCCTGGGGCGTCCGATTGCTCGCTCCGGTGTGTCATTGCAGCGCGGCGAATGGTGGGGGACCTCGTTTGCGACCCCGGTCGTCGCGGGCGCTCTGGCGTTGTCGATGGAGCGGTGGCCGCGTGCGACGGGCAATCAGATCATGCAGGGCCTGGCGCGCACGGGTGTGGGCGGTAATGGCGGGCAGTGGAACCCGTACACGGGTTTCGGGGCGCTGGATACGTATGCGCTACTGACGACGAATCCGAAGGACTTCCCGGATGAGAACCCCTTCATGGACAAGGGGGAGGACTCGGTTCCGAGCCGCCGGGACGTCGCCGACTACGCCGATGGCGTCGTGGACCCGAGGAAGCTCCACAACGATCACTCGTACTCCTACCGGGGAGTGGACGAGCGCTTGGCGTTCAGCGACCAGCATGATTCTCCCGTGAACCTGGGGACGAGCCCGCGCTATCACAAGAGGACGAACGGCAAGAAAAAGTAGCCTGCCGACGACGAGCCCCTGCAGCCCACGGTCGTGTGGGTGCAGGGGCTCTCGTGTGTCCGATTCCGGGCGCTCGCGCATCAGGCTGAACGAGGCCGGGGCTCGGGCGTGGGGGTGTGGCTACTTCCGGTGGTATGCGGGGCTGGTGCCCAGGTGCGGTGTCTGGGCCAGGAAATCCGCGTGGATGTAGATGTCGTCCGTTCCTCGGTACACGTACGTGTCATCGTATTTGCCCAGCGGAGCGTCAGCACGCCCGTCCCCGTAGTCGCGAATCATCTCAGCGGTGGGGTATGCGTCGTCGGCCTTTTGGCTCACGGGATTCTCATCAGGATACTGAGAGGGGTCCGTATTGATGAGTGCACCGGGGTTGACGGCTCCGTAGCCCGTGCGGTTGTTCCACGCATGTTGGGGGTTTGAACCGGTGTGTATGAGCAGCTGCAGGAGCTGATTCGATGTTGCGTCCGGCCATTTTTGACGTGCCAGCGCAAGAGATGCTGCGACGATGGGTGTTGCAATAGAGGTGCCGCTTGTATCTCTGATCTGTCCCGTATCATAGTCACGGGCTTTGATAGGACCTCCGAACGCGGCAGTGGTGACGCTGTCGCCGAAGGAGGAATAGTCTAATGCGAATGACCCATCCAGATTGATGGCGGAGACACCCACCGTGCCGTTGCGGCTGGCGTAGCTCGCGCCATCGTTATCAGTCGACGTATTGCCCATGCCGGTCACAACGATAATGCCCTGGTTGATAGCGCGGCTGAGCGCTGCATTCAATATTGGTTCGAATTTAGCGTCAATCTGTCCCGCCGCGATGGAGATCGTGATGATCTGTGCTCCGTCGTTAATTGCAAAGTTGATCAGCGCCCCCAACTCATCGAGTGCAGTGCCAGTCTCGGGGTTACAGTCTGCGGAGCGCTGCTGATCTCGGAAAGTGGTTTGGTAGGAGTACAACGTTGCGTCAGGTAGGAATCCGTAATTTTTGGAAACCAGCAGGGAGGCGATTGCCGTCCCGTGTGTCTTCGATTTGTTGTCGCTATTTACCGTGCAGCGGCTCTTGTCGGTGATGTTGGCGCCAGCCAGTTCGGGTGCGCTGGTGTCTACCGGCCCATCGATCATCGCGATGGTCACGCCCTTACCCGTATAGCCCTTGGCACGCGCCTGATCGAGCTTGTAATACGAGAAATAGTCCTGGGTCGTAATCGTGTCATCGGCATGTGCGGGGGCCGGTGCCGCGAGCAGTGCTCCCACGCATAGGGCGAGGGCGCTAGCAGCGGTCGTTAGGGCGCGCGCGGCGCGCCCCGCTCTCCCCACGAAAGCGAGAGGAGAACGGGGCGTGGCTGGCGTGCGTGTCATGGGGTTACTTCCGGTGGTATGCGGGGCTGGTGCCCAGGTGTACCGGTGATTTGATGAGGGGGTTTGAGATGGGGCCCTCAGCCGTGCCACGGTACGTGTAGGCATCGCCCATGCGGCTGGTGCTGGGGTCGATGAGGCCGTCGCCGTACTGTTGTACTTCCTCAACGGTGGGTGAGGACCCTCCCTGCTTTTGTGCGATGGGGTTCTCGTTGGGGTACTGCGAGGGATCGGTGTTCACCAGATCGCCGAGGCTGATCGCCCCGTAACCGGTCTTATCGTTCCACTGCTTATCGGGGTTCAGAGCCGTCTTGACCATAAGCTGGAGCAGCTGGTTGGCGGTGGCGTCAGGCCACTTCTGGCGTGCCAATGCCATCAATCCGGATGCGATTGCCGTCGAGACAGAGGTGCCCTTGGTCGTGTCGACCTTGCCGGTGTCAAATGCGCGAACGTTGACCGGGCCGCCCACTGCTGTGACTGTGACGCCTCGGCCCCACGAGGAGTAGTCGGAGGCGTAGCCGCCTTCGTTGTTTATTGCGGCGACGCCCACGACACCCGACCACCAGCTCAGGTGCGAGTCGTTTTCATCTTGCCCCGTGTTGCCAGTGGAGGCCATGATGATGACGCCTTCGCTCATGGCGCGGGCGATCGCCCACTTCAGTTCGTCGCTGTGGTCATAGGAGCTCTGGGAGATCGAAATGATTTGCGCGCCGTCATCAATGGCCTGGTTAATGAGGATCGCGAAAGAATCCTGGATTTTACCGCCATCAGCGCACGTACCCAGGTCGTCATCGTTGGAGGACGTCTGGTAGGTGTACAAGGTGGCGTCCGGGGCGACTCCATACTTTTGCGAGACGATGAGGGCAGCCATGTGGTTCGCATGGTACTTGCCTGCCTCGGACGACTTGATCGTGCAGCGGCTCTTGTCGGTGATGTTGGCGCCAGCCAGTTCAGGGTCGCTGAGCTCGACGGGACCGTCAATGAGGGCGATGGTCACGCCCTTACCCGTGTAGCCTTTTGCGTGCGCGGAGTCAAGATAGTAGTAGGAGACGTATTCCTGCGACGTGATCTCGTCGGCGTGCGCCGGGGCTGGCGCGAGGGCAAGGGCGCCGACGGCCAGGGCGAGGGCGCTTGCGGCTGTGGTGAGGGCGCGCGTGGCGCGCCCCGCCACGCCCGCGAACATGCGGGGGTGGCGGGGCGCAGGCTTGTGAGTGGTTACCACTGGCGTAGGTCCCATCCGTCGTCTTCCCGCTTGACGGGAGTAATCGTGCGGTCCGTCCCATAGGTCTGAGACAAGGGATTGACGTAACCGGCGGGCAGATCGTCCTCATCATCATCCACCGTGAAAGCCACGTACTTACGCTTGCGGCCCTTCTTATCATCCTTGCCCATGCCAGCACCCGCGCCAGCGCCGCCCATGAAGCCGCCACCAGCACCAGCACCACCACGACCGGCAGCACCCGCGGCACCAGCCGCGCCACCACCGCCTGCGCCGGTCGTGCCAGTCACACCAGAGGTGCCCGCACCGGCCGCGCCATTAGCACCGGCCACGGACGCGGGGGGAGTGTAGGAACCAAAACCCGAGCCTGAGTAGGTGCCTACGCGCAGGTTCGAAGCACCCATGGCGCCCGCCGAACCCGTCGTGCCGGTAATGCCGCGCAGACCGGCCGCACCCATGCCACCAGCAGAACCAGACGCTCCGCCAAAGCCCGAACCCATGCGGGCCGCGCCGCGCATACCCAGCGCGCCCGCGCCCAGCACGCCAGCGCCACCCAGGCGACCAGCAGCCGCCGCTTCAGAGGCTCCGCCGCCGTTGAGGCGCCACAGCGGATGCTGTGCGTCCGCGGGGGGTGCGGGGGTGTGTCCGCCCACGATGCCGTTGCGATACGTCGTACCGTTGACGCGCGTGTGGAGCAGGTCGGTGTCCATGAGGTCCTGCGGGTCAGTGATCGGGTTCGTGCGCGATCCCAGCTCGCCGTAGGGCAGCTCCTGCCGGGGGACGGCACCGGAAGCGATCACGCGGTTACGCGCCGCAGCCGCGTCGGCCTCGCTCCACCACGGCTTATCAAAGCCACCCGGATAACCCTCACCATTACGACCAGCTTCGCGACCAAAACCATTCTCCGGCGAGTAGCCACCGCCGCCTCCGTGACCACCGCCGCTACGGCCGCCGCCGCCACCGCCACCGGGACGCCAACCGCCGCCGCCACCGCCACCGCCACCGGTAGTGTCGGTTTTGCTGACTTCTTCGTCTACGCCCTTCGGGTCCATTGCGGACAGAGGATCATAATTCTCCATTACGTTCGAAACTTCGGACGTCCTGTCGTTTACGGTGGAGAGGATGCGGGCACAAGCTTCTTCACGTTGGATGTTCGCCTGGGCCTCGACAGCGTCAACGTAGGCGGAACCGGTGGTGACACGCACCGGACCAACGGAGAAACCGCCGCTGGGAACGCTGGCCGGGACGAAAACAACCGGGTTGTATCGCATCGCTGCCGTGGACGCATCAAGGAGCTCATCTTTGATCGATTGGCCTTCTGCGTACGCTTCAGCCATGGCGCTGCGCCCAGCCTCGTAGGCTTCATAGCCGCGAGTGTACTGGTCGCGGTAGCCGTTGATACGACGGATGGAACTATTTACCCAATTGTCCATTGCCTTTCCGGCTTTACCCGTGAAACCGTGGCTATCACGGTACTGCTTGAGGCGCTCGATGGCCTGTTCGAAGCCTTTTTCGACCTCTTCGTGGTCAGCCTTCCACGCTGACAGCTCTTCGTTAGCCTTCGCGTATTGCAAGAAAACCTTGAGTTTTTCGTAGTTTGGTGAGTCAACCATTGGCTTTATCTCCTTGGAGAGTGGAAGTTATAGACGTTATAGCTGGTGGGGATCAGGAAGGCTTCTGGGTCTGATTACCAGAGGGAGCTCCGTTGTTGTAGTCCTTGCTGTAGTCCCTGTCCGTTGCGCCAATGGCGGACTGATCCATCTCGGAAGAGATTTCCATTTGTGGAGTCGTCGCCTGACGCTGGTCAGTCTCGATCTTGTATTTGTCTTTCTGAAGCTCTTCGGTGAGTGCACGTGCCTCGTCTGAACGTGAAACAGACTTCAGGGCTGCGGCAACTTGCGCAAAGGAATATTCTGCATCCCACTCTGCCTGCTTAGCTGCTTCCATTGCGTGCTCGGTTTCCACGATGAAGCGTGCAATCAGGGCATTTTCTTTAGCGAGGACGTCAGCGACGCCTGTAAATAGCTTGACAGAGCTCGAGCGCACAGCTGCAGGGCCGCTTTCATCACCCCACACGTCGTGCTTCTGGGCATCACTGAGTGCACTGGTGTGCGTGCGGGACTGGTCGACGGCGTTCTGTCCATCGCGCACGTGAGGGATAGCCGCGCGCTGGGTTTCGTCGTTATACGCCTGATCTACCACAGTGTTCTCCTTGCGTTGATGGGTTGTTGTGAGGCGCTGGCTTGCGCCGGTTGCTTACTTGCCGACTCTGAAGCGGCGGACGAGGGGTTGGTCGGTGACTTCGGGGTTGTCGATCTTGA
>NZ_JASONN010000107.1:0-357 GCF_030217285.1 Pauljensenia sp. UMB3104
GGTGGTCCATCATCTGACGGTGGCGCGCGTCGCCGACGTATTGGCCGTGTCGTGGAACACTGCCAATACCGCGATCTTAGGTGAAGGCCAGCGCATGCTCATCGATGATCCTGATCGTTTCGAGGGGGTGCGTGTCATTGGCGTGGATGAACACGTGTGGCGACACACCCCATACGGGGACAAATACGTCACCGTCATCTTGGACTTGACTCCTATACGTGACCGTCGTGGTCCCTCCCGGCTCCTGGATATGATTCCGGGCCGATCCAAGCGGGTTTTCAAAACCTGGCTGGCCTCCCAGCCCGACACCTGGCGCGAGCGCATTGAGATCGTCGCGATGGATGGATTCACCGGCTT
>NZ_JASONN010000108.1:0-357 GCF_030217285.1 Pauljensenia sp. UMB3104
GGTTCACCCCTGCTAACGCAGGGAGGGTTGAGCTTTCCTGAATGCCTAAGCATCAGCAACGGCTCACCCCCGCTAACGCGGGGACACCTTGAAGTGTAACGGGTAGTTATTTTTTGCGCAACCCGTGGGCTAAAGCGCGTGGCGCTCGATGATTTCCCAGAGGTCCGCGTCTTCCTTGATGTGGAAGCCGGAGCGGTTGATGTTGATTTCGCCTTTTGCGTTGTATTCGTCGTGCCAGTCGATCATTTCGTCCGCGATGGCGTCGATGTCGAATTCGTTGGCATACTCACCGAGGGGCTCAATAATTTCGCGGAGAATGGCTTCATCGAGGCGGCTGTAAATGGTCATTGTAGGGTT
>NZ_JASONN010000109.1:0-356 GCF_030217285.1 Pauljensenia sp. UMB3104
TTTTGGGAACGTCGTCCCCTCTCTACTCAGCTGGTCACCCTGATTACAACCCTGTTGGCTCTGGGGCTGATCATGTCTGGAACGGTCATGGTAGGCCTCCTGCAACGCCATCTGGTGTCTCAGATTGACGAACAGTTGCGCGTCACGGCGAGCTCTTTCATTCGAGGCGAAAACACGTCGATTAAAGACGGCACCTCGGGTCTACCAACCCTGTATTACAGTCACGCACGCTCCATAAGCGGCGACGATACGACCTACTACTACCCGGGAACGTTGGAAACATCGGGAACACCCGTGATCCCGGATCTGCTTGCAACTGCGCAGATTTCGGAAACCTCCGACGAGATCACTAACCC
>NZ_JASONN010000110.1:0-355 GCF_030217285.1 Pauljensenia sp. UMB3104
GTTGTGAAACCTGTTGGGCTATTTGCCTTGTCGCATTGGTTAGGGAATCAACGCTATTGTTGCGTAGTAGGGATACTTTGCGGACGCGGCGTAAGCCTTTCGCGCCTGTCCTGATAGGGGCGGTGCGTAGTTTCGCGTCACCCTCACCGGGACCCCAGCCGACAATCTCCGAAGCATAATCCGCGCTGTGGTAGGAAATATCGGGCATTTCAGCCACATTCACACCAATTTCTAAACGAACATTAAGCTTTTTTGCCCCTATAGGCCGCCCGAAATCAATGCGATGTTCTACCGTACCGTTTTTACCTTTGTAGGAGCGTTCGACCCAATCAACCCCGGCCTGTGAAATCATCTC
>NZ_JASONN010000111.1:0-354 GCF_030217285.1 Pauljensenia sp. UMB3104
TTGAGAAAGCGGAGAGCGGACGGGCTTGGGCTGATCATCATTTCGCACGATACGGATGAGCTGATCGATCTGGTCGATAATCACCTGCATCTTGCCCAGGGAGTGATCCGATGACGCGCGTGCGTTCACGTAAGACATATCGCCCCAGCGGATTCACTCTGCCCCGCCCGCTTCCATGGACGTCGCCTCTGACGCGTACCAGCCCGGAAGTCATGATCGTCTGCTGGACGGTACTCACATCGTTCCTGCTCGTATGGCCGAAGTGGCCGACGCTTGGACTGGTCGCTATCCCCCTAATCCTGGCAACCGTGATCTCACGCGTTCCACCGAAGGCCGTTCGCATTCCCCCGCTCT
>NZ_JASONN010000112.1:0-353 GCF_030217285.1 Pauljensenia sp. UMB3104
CGCCAGTAGTCGGCACCCGACATCACGAGGTACACGTCCTCGTTCTTGTCGACGGTGACCATGCCCTTGGGATCCAGCTTGTATTTTTGACCGCTCGCGATGCTCGGATCGACTGCGATCAGCTGCGTGCCGACCACGTTGTTCAGGGCGGTGGCCTTCTCGAGGATTTCCTTCTTTTCGGAGCCGGAGGCGGAGTTGAGCTGGCTGATGAGGTCCTGCTTGATGCCTTCGGGGATGTTCTTCATCTTGCTGATGTCCGAGGAACTGGATCCTCCACCCCCGCCGGGCAGGCTGATACAGCCGGTCAGGCCGATGGCTGCCAGCACCAGGGACGAGGCCGCCGCGAGGGTGCG
>NZ_JASONN010000113.1:0-352 GCF_030217285.1 Pauljensenia sp. UMB3104
AGGCTGTCGAGGGCGGCACCTTCGTGGAGTACTTCGTCGTGAAGCTGCCCGAGGGCCTCGCCGACACCGCCCACGCCAAGGCGGTCGAGGCGCTGGTGAGAAGCGTCTACGACGCGCACGCACTCGACGGCATGATTGGGCGCGCCCAGGAGAAGATCACCGAGAACACGATGACCGACAACTTCGCCAAGCGCGAGTTCAAGGAGCTGTGGGCGCGCATCAACCGCAAGCACGCCTACACGGTGAGCTTCTCGGACGACGAGCTGAGGAGCAAGTCGATAGAGCGCATCAACGGCGATTTGCGCGTGAGCAGGCTGCAGTACACCCTGACGGTCGGCGGGCAGAAGTCACA
>NZ_JASONN010000114.1:0-351 GCF_030217285.1 Pauljensenia sp. UMB3104
TGCCAAGCTTGGCGTTCTTCACATCATTTTCTGCCATCTTCTTTTTCTCCTTCAGTGGTTAGTGACAATAGTGAAATTGAGGGATAGTTCATCACGGCCGGTTTGGTCCGGGCCTAGAGGTAGCCGGGTTGGCTCTGAAACAAGAGCGATATTGGGGGCTTTCTGGTCCCCAACGAGAGCGTCCTCGACGGCTTCTGCAAGCGGGGCCGCGCTTACCCTGGCCCTGCACCGGGCTTGTACTTTCCACACCCTGCACCCTTCAAGATTCGGATTCCTGACAGGTAGCCGGTCATACACGGTGATCAGGATGGCTGTATCTGGTTTAGGTGGGAAACGATTAAAAAACACGGG
>NZ_JASONN010000115.1:0-350 GCF_030217285.1 Pauljensenia sp. UMB3104
GACAGAGACCTTTTCGCCGGCGCTCATGGTTTCGGGGAAGTCGGTGGCGACCTTCTGAGCCTTGGCCTTCGAGGCTGCTTCAGCGAAGGTCTTCTCATTCAGAGCGATAACCTCGGCGTTGTCAGCTGTTGCGGGCAGGGCAGAGCGTGCTTCGTCGTAGGAAGCGAAGAAGGGCTTTGCCCATTCGGCGTAGCGTGCTTCGCGGTGTGCGACGAGCTCCTTGTAGGCCGGTGAGCCGGGGGTCGGCATGACCTTGATCGTCCAGAAGGACTGACCGAGTGCCCAGAAGGAACCGGTCAGCATGTAGACCAGAACGCCCATTTGGAAGAAGGCGCCAGAGAACACGAACA
>NZ_JASONN010000116.1:0-350 GCF_030217285.1 Pauljensenia sp. UMB3104
GCGAGTGCTACTTCCCCGGCTCTCCGCTGCTCACCGTTGAGGGCACCTTCGCGGACTGCACGCTCCTGGAGACCCTGCTCCTGTCGATCCTCAACCACGACTGCGCCGTGGCTTCGGCCGCCTCGCGTATGACGATCGCCGCTCATGGCCGTCCCTGCATGGACATGGGCGCGCGCCGCGCCCACGAGCGTGCCGCCGTCTCCGCTGCCCGCGCGGCCATCATCGGTGGCTTCCAGGGCACCTCCGACCTTGAGGCCGCCAAGCGCTACGGCATCCGCTGCATCGGCACGGCCGCCCACGCATTCACGCTCCTGCATGACAGCGAGCGCGACGCCTTCGATTCCCAGGTC
>NZ_JASONN010000011.1:0-83072 GCF_030217285.1 Pauljensenia sp. UMB3104
GCCCGGCCACAAGCAGCCGAGACTACTCAGAACAACCCTCTCAAAACAAACGGTCCGAAAAACCCAGACCCCTCCAACAGGCACGCGTTGTATATGAAAGCGCGTGCCTGATCGAGAGTGAAGCTGTTCTTGTCATAGATCCAGCCTCGGTAGTGACTGATACCAGCTGGCAACATTGAAGGAGTGAGCTCTGCGTGGCGCAGGCTCGATAGTTTGGTGATTCCGTGCCGTTTACGTAGCTCTTCGTTGAGGTCCATGCTCAGATCATGCTACTTTGTGGCGCTTTATGTGAGCTGTTTGAAAAATCTGTGGATAACTAAGAAATTTCGCATGCAATTCCTTCCTGGGGTCTTTGGCGAACCTCGAGAAAACCGCATGATTTCAACGATCTGACTTCAAATCTTGAAAGAAGTGTGGGGGAATTGCATGCGACATTGTGGGGTAATTGAGGGTGTGGGGGAGGTGGGGGCACGAGGCTCGGGTGGGGGCACGAGGCTCGGGTCGGGTTACGAGGCCTGGGTGCGCGAGGCCGGGGTGCAGTTCGAGAACGCCGCGTTGTCAAACGCGTTCTGCCAATGGGACGAGCTTGTTTGTTGCCCGTGTCACGGATTACGGTGAGATTGCTGGCATGTCGGTCAGCCGCTGCACGGTCTGCGGTGAGCGGCCAAGCTTCACAGACGATGACACGCGCATACACAACACAAACTAAGGATGCATATGAACGCACTGAAAAAAGTCGCACGTGGTGAGCGGACGACAATCGTCGTCATTGCACTGGTCGCAGCCGTCGCCCTCGTCCTGGGCGTCGGTGGCTTCTTCATGGCGCGCACGTTCCTGACGAGCGCGGACTCGGGAACCACGGCCTCGAAGGCGAGCTCCGATTCAAACGGTGGAATGAGTGGTGCCTCGTCCGGCGAGGCTTCACAGGCGCCCGACACCGCGCCGCAGTCCGAGGCGGCCCCCACCCCGGAGGCCACGGCCTCGAGCATGCCCCCGTGCGAGGACGGCACCTCTGCGCCCGACGGCACCTGCCTGCACCCCGCATCGGTTCAGTGGCTCGACGACCTCCTACCCGACCCGTCCACCGTTGATCGCAAGGACGCTGACGCGGTGTGCTCCGCCTACGTCATCACCAATCAAACGTGGGACGCGTCGCGCGATGTCACAGACGCGTTCGCGTCCATCCGTGCGAGCGTCTACGAAACACCCGAGCTGCAGCGTAAGCACACGCCGACCCCCGAGCTGGTGAAGGGACAGGGCGAGTTCCTGCCGTTGGTGCCGAACCGCTCCCACACGACTGTCACGATTGAGAACATCGGCGTCGAGGGCAGGGAATCGCCCCGCCGCGAAGGCAATGAGTGGGTGAGGCTCGTCAGCTTCACGCGCTCCTACGCGGATGGCTCGCACGAGCCGGTCCGCGAGTTGGTGTTCCTGACCCTGGTCGAGCAGGAGGACGGCACCTGGGCTGTCGGTAACGCCGAGTGGCACTGATTGGCACGAGGCGGGTTGGCTGATGCGTTGTGCCGCGTTGGCTGATGCTGGGTAGCCTCTTCAATTTCGCATGCAATTCCCTGCCGAGGTCTTTTTGGTACCTCGGGAAAACCGCATGATTTCAACGATCTGATTTCAAATCTTGAAAGAGCTGCGGGGGAATTGCATGCGAAATTGGTCGGGGGGATAAGTATCGACGCCGGATAGAGTGAGCGGCTACCCCGTGCGGGGTAGCCGCTCACTGCGTTCAATCGTGCGTGAGGTGGTCGCTTGCTGCGTTCAATCGTGCGTGCGGTAGTCGCTCGCTGCGTGAAGGCCTGCGTGCCTCAGTCGGGCAGGGATGCTCCCGCCTGGGTGAGGAGCGTGCGGATCTGCTCCTCGACGCCCTTTGTGCCGCGACCCACCGCGACCAGCTGGCCGTCCGCGCCCGCGATGTAGTGGGTCGGCCACGCCGTCGCGCCGTAGGCCTTGAAGGCCTCGAGGTCGGGGTCCAGTGCCACCGGGTAGGTGATGCCCAGCTTGTCGATCGACGCGTTCACGACCGCAGGGTCGCGCTCGTAGGCCTGCTGGGGCGAGTGCACGCCCACCACGACCAGGCCGTAGTCCTTGTACTTCTCGTAGATGGCCTCGAGCTCGGGGATTTCGCGCTGGCAGTTCGTGCACGAGCTCGACCAGAAGTCCACCAGCGTCACCATTCCGGACGGCTGGCCCAGGGAATTCAGCCACTCCGAGGCCTGAATCGTCGGCATCACGCCGCAATCCTTCGCGCCGCCGCGCGCGCACTGCGCGAAGTCGGTGCTCGCCTCGACCTCCTTCTCGGGCTCACACGCACCGTCCTCGCAGGCGCCCTCGGTGCCCGCCTCGAGCGAGGCCGTGTAGTCGGGGATCATGCGCTGCAAGGCCATCGGAGCGTCGGTCGCAATGCCCAGCGCGAGCGCGATCATGGCGACGCCCGCCGCAATGCGCAGGGGGCGCTGGCGGGTCTTCAGGAAGCGCGCGGCCACCCCCGACCCGGCGATCGCCACGATCATCAGCGGGATCGACACGCCAATTGCGAAGGAGATGGCCAGGCCGATGATGTGCCAGGTGATCTGCCCGGAGCTCGAGGCCACGATGATCGAGGTCAGCACCGGGCCCGCGCACGGAACGAACGCCGCGCCCAGGACGAGGCCGAGGCCGAAGCCCGCGCTGTCACCCGTCGTACGAGGCGCCAGGCGCGCGAAGGGGCGTTCCAGCACTTCCATCATCTTTGGGACGATCATGCCGATGCCGACGGCCAGCAGTAGGACGATGCCGGTCCAGCGGATCAGCGCCTGCGGCAGGTTCAGCAAGCTCAGCAGCGCCGAACCTGCGACTGTGATCAGCATGAACGAGGTCACGAGGCCCAGGACGATGAGCACCGGGCGGCGCGTCACCGACTCGCCGCTCTGTGCTGCGACAGCTGCCTTCTTGGGTGCCTCGCCGCCCAGGTTCACGCCCGGAGCGAGACGGAAGAGCGACGGATCCACGCCCGCCTTCGCTTCGTCAGAGGGTGCGGAGGAGCGGGCGGCCCCGGCCTCGTTCGAGGAGGACGCGGAGTCGCGCCCGCCCGCGGCGCCCAGGAAGAGCGCGGGTAGGACCGGGAGGATGCACGGGGAGATGCCCGTGATGAAGCCGCCGAGAAGGCCGAGCAAGAGGAACATAGGTTCACCTTACTTGGAAGTGGTTGAAAATGCGCGCTACTTATCGACGGCAAGCATGGCAACCGTTTGGCATGACCGTCCCCTGAAAAGTCGCACGTAATTCGCTCCCTGGCATTTCAAACGTTGAAATAGGATCGTTGAAATCATGCGGTTTTCGGCCGTGCTCTAAAACTGACCGTGGGAAATTACGTGCGAAATTGTGGGGGTGTGGGCGCAGGGATGACGGTGGCGAGGTCGGGGAGCCGGCGGCCCGAAAAACGCGCGAACAGCGCGGTGGCGAGGCCGGGGAACGGCCGGCAGGACTCGCCTACAGCGACAGGATGAGGTCCGCGCGCTCCTTCGTGCGCTCGACCAGCGCCATGTTCGCCGCGTCCACGGTGCGCACCCAGTGCGCCGCGTCCGCGCGGTCGCGCCCAAAGCTCATGTGCCGGTCGATGAGGCGCGATGCGAGCTCCTCGAAAGGCGTGTCGATGAAGACGAGCAGGTCGATGAGGCCGCGCACGTCCGCCCAGCCAGGCAGCTCGAGGCCCAGGTAGTTGCCCTCGGTGATGACGACGCCGTCGACCTCGACGGGCAGGGAGGCGGCGACGGGTTCGTGCAGGTCGCGCCGGTAGTCGGGGGCGAGGACCACGCCGTCCGCGCGGCGCACGCGCCCCAGGAGGGCGATGAAACCGCCCACGTCAAACGTGTCGGGTGCGCCCTTGTGGTCGGCGATGCCGCGCGCCGCCAGCAC
The DNA here is from genome assembly GCF_030217285.1 of Pauljensenia sp. UMB3104. NCBI lineage: Bacteria > Bacillati > Actinomycetota > Actinomycetes > Actinomycetales > Actinomycetaceae > Pauljensenia > Pauljensenia sp. UMB3104. The sequence continues at coordinate 3,907 of NZ_JASONN010000011.1, forward strand.
CGCGTTGGACATGTGGAAGCCATCCATGGGGGCCAGTCCGGCGACGGGGATGCCGGCCTCGGGCAGGGCGCGAGCCAGCTCGGCGGCGATCGTCGTCTTGCCGGTCCCTGGAGGGCCGGTCAGGCCCAGCACGCGCACGGGGTCACCGTTGCGTGCGCGCTCGGCCACGGCCTCGACGATGCGCCGGGTGATCGACGAGGCCTGGGCGCGGCCGGGAGAGGCGGCCGCCTGCCGCCCTGAGCCCGCCCGAGAGGAAGTCACGGCTTGATGACGGGCAGCGTCGACCAGGGGAAGTTGATCCACTTGTCGGTGTGCGCCCACACGTAGTCGGGGTCGATGATGGACACGGGCTTCTTGTAGATGACCGCGCTGCGCGCCTCGACGCGCACGGAGGAGGAGCCGTCGAGAGAGAGGCCGTGCTCGTCGATGAGGTCCATGACCATCTTGAGGGTCTTGCCGGAGTCGGCGACGTCGTCGACGACGAGGACGCGCTTGCCGTTCATCGCGGAGACGTCCATGAGCGGGGGCAGCAGGATGGGTTCGGCGAGGGTCTCGCCGATGCCGGAGTAGAACTCGACGTTCATGGTGCCGATCGCCTTGACGTCCATCGCGTAGGCGATGGCGCCGGCCGGGATGAGGCCGCCGCGCGCGATGGCGACGATCAGGTCCGGGATCCAGCCGGAGTCGACGATCTGCTGGGTGAGCTCACGGGACGCGTCGCCGAAACCTTCCCAGGTGAGGACCTCGCGGTCGGGAGCGGTCGTGGCGTCGGGGCTGGCGGTGGTACCCATGGCTTCCTTCTCTCGGGGGTGTTGGGATCAAGGGTATCGCCGTCGGGTGGGTGTGTGCGCGCCCGCCCGGGTTACAAAACTGTGACGTGGGCATATGCGGGCTGCGGACAGCGTTGTGGGTCTCCAAGGTCAGGGCCGAGGAAGGGGCGAGGAAGGGGTGAGGAAGGGGTGAGGAAGGGCCTGAGAAGTTTCTCCCCGAATATCGCAGGTAATTTAACTCGGTCATTTTTTGAGTATGGCTTAAAACGTTGCAATTCCAACGGTCTGATTTCAAAGTTTGAAAGAGTGAAAGGGGAATTGCATGCGACATTTTTGGGTAAGTGATCGTGTATGGGATCGGTCGGCGGCGGTGCTCACCGCGGTAACGCTAACGACGGCGGCGGAGTGCGGCGAGCTCGCGCTCGTAGGCGCGCCCGGGCGAGGCCGACTTTCCGTGGTGCTCCCACGTGAGGATCAGCGCGGGATCGAAGGCGCGCGAGCACACCCCGCACGAGGAGACGCGGCGCGGCGCCCGGTACAGGCGGCGCGTGGCCCCGCAGCGCGGGCACGTGCCCACCCAGGGCGCATCCGGGGAAGGGAGGGACGAGGGCAGCCGCGCGGAATCCGGGGCACCGAGGGCGCGTGCGGCCCGCTTCCACGCGGCGTCGTGCCCGTGGGCGGGGCCGACGAGGGCGTGGGCGATCTCGTGCAGGATGACACCCCGGATCGTGTCGGCGTCGTACAGGTCGGTGAGCGGCCCCGACAGGCTGATCGTACGCGAGGAGTGCGTGCACGCCCCCGCCCGACGTTTGGCGTGGTCGAAGCGGAAACGCCAATCGACTAGGCCAGAAGCGTCCATCAGGGAGCGCGCGAGGGCACGTGCCTCCTCGCGCTTCACCGCGCCCCCGCGAGGACGCCGAGGAGGCGCTTCATGGAGACCTTGTTGGGCGTGCCCAGGGTCTGGGCGAACATGGACACGCGCAGCTCCTCGGCCATCCACCGCGCCTGCGTGAGCGCGGTGTCTCGGCGGGCGTCGTAGGGCCGACGCTCCAGGGCCTGCCGCGTGGCGGCGATGTCGGCCTCGGCCTGGTGGATGCGATCCATGTCCTCCAGGTCCCGCCTCAGCGCCCCCGGCGACGAGGCGGCGCGCTCGATGCGCACGGCCCCGGCACGCAGGTAACGGGCCAGGTGCGGCAGCGCGAAGGCGGGCGTGGCCGACACGAAGCCCTCGTAGAGCAGTGTCTTGCCGTGGCGGGCGACGTCGTGCGTCGTCTCCTCCAGCGAGGCCTGGGGGTGCGAGCGCACGGCGGCGTCGGCCTCGGCGCTGGCCTCCAGGGCCCGCACGACGTGGGAGAGGATCTGGTAGACGCGGTCCTCGTGCGCGTCGCGCGCGGCCGCCACGAGGGTCTCGAAGGCCTCGGGGTCGCGCACGTCGGAGGGGGTGCTCAGCTCGTCGACGAGGGACAGAGTCGAGGCCAGCTGCGCGTCCGCGACCAGGGCCGCCGTGTCCGCGTAGGGGGAGGCCGCCAGCATGAGGGCCTCGCGGCCCGTCCAGCGCGTGGTCACGCGGTTCGTCGCCAGGGCGATGCGGGACAGGAGCAGGCGGGCGAGGCCGGCGCGGTGCTCGCGGTCGGCCTCGGCGGCGCTGGCCATGACGCGCACGCCCGCCGCCGGGGCCGCCGCGCTGCCCTGGGGGACCAACGCGGGGAAGGCCCGCAGCGTCATCGAGCCCGAGGTCTGGGTGATCGAGCGCGGCAGCGTCGGCATCTGCGTGACGCCATCCGCGTGGAACGCGGGGTCCGGGGACGAGGCCTGGGCCGCGTCACGGGGTCCGGTGCCCGTCGTGGTCGTGCCGCGCGTCGGGGTGGGGGAATTCTCTCCACCACGTGAACCTGCGGAGGTGTCGGTGGGGGAGGTTGCTCCGTCGGTGGTGTTGTTCGCGCCGGTACCAGCGTTTTTCCCCGAGCCTCCGCGCCCGCGCTTGTTCCTGCGCGCCTGCTTCTCCCCGGCCTCCTCGAGGGCCGCGCGCACGGCAGTGCGCACAGCCTTATTCGCGTCGCTGGCGAGAGTTCGCTGGAGATAGGCCAGGTCTTTGCCCGCGCCCAGCTCCTTGCCCGACGCGTCCGTGACGACGAAGGTCATGCGCAGGTGGTCGGGCAGGTGGGCGCGCGCGTGCGCCAGATCTGCCTCGCTCAGGTCCACGCCGCGCAGGACGCGCACCGCGTGGGCGAGGGCCTCCAGGACCGGGCCCTCGGTGAGGGGGCGGGGCTTGGGGGCCTCGGAGGCAGGCGTGTCCGCGCCCTGCTGGGCGGGAGCTGGAGCTTCTTTCTGCGACGCCTTCTTCTGCGTGGCCTTCTTGGGCGAGTTGCGCGTCGACAGCTTGCCCGATGTCGCGCCCCACGCGGCCAGGCGCCCCATCGCGGCATCCAGGCTCAGGGGGTCCGGATCGTCGGCCTGCGCGGCGTCCTTCTGGCCGCCGCGCTTTGCGGCACCGGTACCGGAACCTGCGTTGCCGTCCGCCCGGGTACCCGTCCCGGCCGCATCCGCGTGTGCGCCCGTCGACTCAGCGACGGCCTCGGCCGGCTCATCGCCCGCCTGCTCGATCCAGCGGGCCACCGACGCGGCCACGTCCGGCGCGGGGGCCAGCAGGCGGCGCACGCCCTTGGGCAGGGCACGGATCGCCTCGGTCAGCAGGTCCTCGCGCATGCCCGGCACCAGCCAGTCCGTGCCCTTATCGCTGACGCGCTCGAGCACCTCGATCGGAATGTGCATCGATACGCCGTCGCGTGGGCTGCCCGGCGCGAACTCATAGCTCAGAGCCAGCGACAGGTCGCCGCACTGCCACCGGTCCGGGAAGCCCTCGCCCGAGGTCGCCTCGCGCGGCATCAGCAGGGACGCCGGGTAGATCAGTAAGTCCGGGTGAGAGCGGCGCTCGTCCTTCCACCAGCGGTTGAACGCCGCCGCGCTGGTCACGTGCTCGGGGATCAGGTCGTCGAAGAAACGGAAGCGCGCCTGCTCGTCCGCGACGAGGCCGTGGGTGCGGCTGCGGCGCTCAACCTCGCGCGCCTGCTCCACCAGGGCCTCATTTCGGCGCTGGAAACCGTGCCTCTCCCTCCACTGGCCATCCACCAGGGCGTTGCGAATGAACATCTCGCGGGCCAGCTCGCGGGCCGTCGTCCCCTCGCGTGCGGCCGCCAGCTCCTCGAAATGACGAGGCTCAAACGACCCAGACGACAGCGGATCCTTCGACGCCGACACCAAGCCGGCCGCCAGCGCCTCCAACGACCCCGCGCGCGGAGCGTGAGAGCGCGAGGCGGCCACGGCCTCGTCGATGACGAGATCACCCAAGCGCCCCAGCAGCACCTCGCGGTCCGCCGCCAGCGTGAGCCCGTAGAGGGTCACGCGCTCGCGGACCATCGCCGCGCCCTTCGCGACCGACCAGAACGGTTCCGAATAGGAGCGCTTGAGTAGGCCGCGCGCTGCCGGCTCCACCCACTCCGGGCGGATGCGGGCCACCGTGCGCGCGAACAGGCGCGAGGTCTCCACGAGCTCCGCGGTCATCACCCAGGAGGGGTGACCGCTCACGCCCGAGCCCGGCCAGATCGTGAAGTGCGTGCCGCGTGCGCCCTCGTAGTCGCGCTTCGTCTCATCCCACGACCCCAGGTAGGACAGCAGGCCGACCAGCAGCGAGCGGTGCACCTGGTCCGCGTCCACGCTCGCCGGGCCCTGCCCGTAGGCCAGAACCGCGCGCACGGCCGCGTCCTGCGCGCCGCCGAACTGGGCAGCCTCCACGACGTCGCCCGTCGATGGCTCGCCCACCGGCCCCACGCCGATTCCCAGCGCGCGGGCCATCTGGCGCAGCTGGCCGACGACGTCGCGCCACTCGCGCCAGCGCAGGTAGTGGAAAAACTCCGCGCGGCACAAGCGCCGGAACGCCGAGCCCGACAGGTCGCGTGCCTGCACCGCCAGGTAGCGCCACAGGTTCAGGTAGGTGATGAAGTCCGAATGCGGGTCCGCCAGGCGTGCGTGCGAGGCGTCCGCCGCGCCCTGGTGCTCGGCCGGGCGCTCGCGCACGTCCTGGATCGACAGCGCCGCCACGATGACGAGCACCTCCGAGGCGCATCCCAGGCGCTCGGCCTCCAGCAGCATGCGCCCCAGGCGCGGGTCGATCGGCAGGCGTGCCAGGTCCCGGCCGATGCCGGTGAGCCTGTACTGGGACGAGGCCGGGGCCGCGTCCGCGCTCTCACGATCCTGCGCGAGCGCGCCGATCTCCACGAGGAGGGCCACGCCGTCGCGCACCGCGCGCCGATCCGGGGCGTCCAGGAACGGGAAGTCCTCGACCGCGCCCAAGCCCAAGGACGCCATCTGCAAAATGACGCTGGCCAGCGACGTGCGCAGGATCTCCGGCTCGGTGAAACGCGGACGCGAGTTGTAATCCGCCTGCGAGAACAGGCGGATCGCCACGCCCTCGGCGACGCGGCCACATCGGCCCGCGCGCTGGTTCGCGCTCGCCTGGCTGATCGGCTCGATCGGCAGGCGCTGCACCTTCGTCTTATTGGAATAGCGGGAAATGCGCGCCAAACCCGGGTCGATGACGTAGCGGATGCCCGGCACCGTCAGCGACGTCTCCGCGACGTTCGTCGCCAGGACCACGCGGCGCAGGCGGTGCGGCTCGAAGACGCGATGCTGCTCAGCCGCCGTCAGCCGCGCGTACAGCGGCAGGATCTCGATGTCTCCCGGACGCGCGCCCTTGTCGTCTCCCGCGCGCCGGCCTCGTCCCTTCAGGTGATCGAGGAGGGCCGCCTCCGTGTCGCGGATGTCGCGCTCACCGGGCAGGAAGACCAGGATGTCGCCGTCGCCCTCCGCGCTCAGCTCGTCCACCGCGTGGCAGATCGCGGTCTCCACGTCGATGTCCTCGCCCATGCCGTAGCCCAGCGTCGCCAGCTCGTCGTCCGGGTCCTCCAGGACCAGCTGCATGGGGCCGGACTCGGTGGCCTCGGTGGTTTCGATGATCTCGATGGGATTGTCCGCCTGCGCGGGCGAGGCCTCGGACGTGTACGAGGAGGGCGTCGTCGGGCCGAGCGGACGGTAGCGGATCTCGACTGGGTACGTGCGGCCCGACACCTCGATGACCGGCGCGGGCTCGATCAGGCGACCCGAGCCGGGCGTGCCCTCCCACGTGCCGAAATGGCGTGCGAAACGGTCCGAATCGATCGTCGCCGACGTGATGATGACCTTCAGGTCCGGGCGCGCGGGCAGCAGGCGCGCCACGTAGCCCAGGATGAAGTCGATGTTCAGGCTGCGTTCGTGGGCCTCGTCAATGATGAGCGTATCGTAGCGGCGCAGCATCGGATCCGACTGAATCTCCGCCAACAAGATGCCGTCCGTCATCAGCTTGACGAGGGTCGTGGGGCCGACCTCGTCCGTGAAACGCACCTGGTAGCCGACCACCTGGCCGGGTTCGCGGCCCACGGTCTGGCCCAGCTCGTCGGCGATGCGATCCGCGACCGAGCGCGCCGCGAGCCTGCGCGGCTGAGTGTGTCCGATCATGCCTGCGACGCCGCGGCCCAGCTGCATGCAGATCTTCGGCAGCTGCGTCGTCTTCCCCGAACCCGTCTCGCCCGACACGATGACCACCTGATGGTCGCGGATGGCGCGCGCGATCTCCTCGCGGCGCTCGCTCACCGGCAGGTCCGGGAAGGAGATGACCGGGATTGCCGCTGCGCGCTCTGCTAGCTGCTCCGGCGTGAAGGGCTTGAAGGGACGCGCGTGCTCGCGCGGGCGCCTGCGTCCTGCGTTGCGCGGGCGCGGTTTGCGTGCTTTGCGCTCAGATGAGCGGGGCGTGGCGGAGCGAGAGTCAGGCATGATAGAGCCAGTTTAGTCGCAGGCCAGAGGGGGACGCCGGTCAGGCGGTGGGTGCTTCGCCCTGCAGGTCCTCGTCAAAGCGAGTGACAGGCGGCTCGAGACGCAGCTCCACGAGGTCACGCGCCAGCTGGTCGATCTCCTCGCCCTGATACAACGTCGACCTCCACGAGGCCGGGATGGCCTCGACCCCGTAGAACGCGCCGCCCAGCTGGCCGTAGATCGCGGCGTTCGTGTCCGTGTCGCCGCCCATGTTCGCAATCGCCAAGGTCGCGTCCTTGAAGGACGGGAAATCCAGGAGGCCATGCACCGCCAGGCGCAGGCCGTTGACGATGTAGCCGTTTGTCTCCGCCTCCCACGAGGCGCGCACCTGCGGATCCGGGCTGATCACCCGAGCGGCCATTTCATCGAAAGCCGCACCTGTCGACGCCCATGAGACGTCCATGAGCTGCTCCGGCGACCACCCCAGCAGCGCGCCCACCAGCAGGGCGGCGAACACCTCGGTGGCGGCCTCGGCCTCGAACGAGAAGTGCGTCTCGCGCGCGCTCAGACGCGCGGTGGCAACGACCTCGCGAGGGGAACGCGAGCGGAAACCCGCGATCACCATGGGCGCCAGACGCATGATCGCGCCGTTACCGGCGCTGTTCGTGCGCTCGGCGGTCACCGGCACGCGGCGCTCGTGCTCGTAATCGAACAGCGCGGCGCGCACCTGGCCGCCGATGTCGAAACACCTGTCCGTCGACGAACGGTAACCCTTCGAAAACCACCGCTGGTAGCGGTCCATCACGTCGAATGAGTCGTAGCGGCCCTGCGCCAGCAGAGAATCCGCGATGCACAGGGCCATCGACGTGTCATCCGTCCACTGGCCCGGCTTCAGCAGGAACGGGCCGCCACCCACCATGTCCGTAATCGGCTCGAAAGTCCCCGCCCACTTGAACTCATTCGTGGTGCCCACCGCGTCGCCGACCGCCAGGCCCACCATGGCGCCGCGCGCCCGAGAAAGAAAAGTCGTCATGCCCCCAGTCTCGCATACCGGGTGCACACGTGGGTCCCGGCCGCCGCCCCACGCCTCGCCCGAGGCCAGGGGAACGCGCGAGTCAGCCCCGGCCTCGTCCCCCGAGACCTTCCCGGCCTCATCCCGGTAGAGACGTCAGGAAACCGAGGTGCCGAACAGCAGGCCCAGCAGGTAGGTCACGCCCGCCGCGCCGTAACCCACGAGGAGCTGGCGCAGCGCGCGGGGCGTCGGAGCCTGACCCGAGAGGATGCCGACCACGCCGCCCGTAAACAGCAGGGCGACGCCGACGATCGCGGCCGCGACGGCGATCGCCGCCAGGCCCGTCAGGCCCAGAATGTAGGGGATCAACGGGAAGATCGCGCCCATAGCGAAGAAACAGAACGAGGACAGGGCCGCCTTCGTGGGCGTGCCCACCTGATCTCCCGCGCCGTCCGACTCGGGGCTATCACCGAGGGCCGCGCGCAGCGCGATCGCGCCGGACTCGCCGGTCGCCGGCTTGGCGAGGCGCGCAAAGACCTGCTTCGCGTGCCGCTCAGCCTCCTCCTCGCTCTCGCCGCGCGCGCGGAACACGAGGGCCAGCTCGTTCGCGTCCACATCCAGGTCCGTCACCGCCTGGTGCGCGTCCGGATCGGGGATCGAGGCGTCGAGGAGCTCGCGCTGACTGCGCACACTCACCCACTCGCCGGCCGCCATCGACAGGGCGCCCGCGAGCAGGCCCGACACGCCCGTCAGCAGGACGACGTGCGGCTCCATGCCCGAGGCCGCCACACCCAGCACGAGAGCCAGGTTCGACACGAGGCCATCGTTCGCGCCGAAGACCGCCGCGCGGAACGTGCCCGCCAGCGTCTCGCGGGACTTCGCCGCCAGGGAGCGGATGACCTCGGCGTGAATCTGCTCGTCGGCCTGCATGTGCGCCGGCACATCATCATCCACGTCGCGCGCGGAACGCTGCTCCGCGCGCTGAGCCATCGCCAGAATGAAAATCGTGCCAAAAAGATGCGCGAGGACCGACGCGGCGCGCGTGCGCAACGGCGGCTTCGGGGCGGGCAGGGCGTGCTCACCGAGGCGCGCCAGCCAATACTCCTCGTGGCGGCGCTCCGCCTCCTCGAGCTGCAAGAGGACAGCGCGCTCCTCGCCCGTGCGGCGCTCCGAAAGATCGCGGTATGTGCGAGCCTCCATGCGCTCTTCCGCCAGGTGCTTGCGCCAGCGCTTAATCTGCTCGCGCGTGGGTTCCTGGCCGCTGGTCCGCTGGTGCGCGCTCACGGCCTCGTGACTCATCGCGCTCAACGCTGCGTCGTCGAAGACGTCGCCTGCGCGTCAACCGTCGTCGACGTGGCGGACCCGGCGGAGGGCTGCGTGGCGGGGGCACCGAAAAGGCGTTCCTTCACGGCGTCGGCAACCTTATCGGTCACCTGCTCGCCGCCCGCACGCACGAGGTCGGACATCTTCTGCCCCGCCGCGTCCAAGGGACGAGCAACGACCGGGAAACGGCGCAGCTTCGAGGCATTCGCGCGGATCTGCTCGTAGCGTTCGCGGCCCGCGCGCGTGCCTAGGACGTATCCGATGCCGAGTCCGATGAGGATTCCGGTCTTGGTTCCCATGAATGTCCTTCTCTCGCTGCAAGTTGTGGGCGTCGCATTGGCGCGGGCGGTCGCTGATCCTCGTGGGCGCGCTTCCCACCGGCGCATATGCACCCCATCTTAATGGTGCCGCGTCCCCCGGCGCATGATCCTCGACCTGAGCGGGGATTTTTCTCGGCTCTTTCTCGCGCGGTGTGTCGTCTTGTCACATTTGTGCACAGTATGGTCGCCCCTTCACGTAAGGGGCATGGAAGCGCTATGTTTAACACGTGAGCCAGATAACGATTGAGACGCCCCGGGGAGTATCCCTCTCCGGTACATTCACGCGTCCTGTGGACTGCCGCGATGCTGCGGTGATCTTTTCTCACACCTTTTTTTCGGATCGTCACGCATCGGGCATGTTCGACTCACTCGGTCGCATATTGCGTCGTGCGGGCTATGCGACACTCACCTTCGATTACTCCGGCCACGGCGCCTCGGGCGACGAAATCATCGCCTTCGATCCGTTCATCGAAGACTTCCGCTCCGCCTCTGGATGGCTTGCCGACCAGGGGTTTACGCGCCAAATCTGCATCGGCCACGAGTTCGGCGCCGCCGTCGCGCTGCGCTCCCGCCCGCCCGCCGTGCAGACATACGTGCTGGTCTCCCCGGTCCTCGGCCCCCTGTCCTACGACTGGAACCTCGTGTTCTCCGATGTGCAGCTCTCCGACCTTGAGCGCCACGGCGCCACCACCGTCCCCGACGACTCCGCCTCCGCGCGCCAGCAGTTCACCATCTCCAAGCGCACCCTCGCCGACATGTCCATGGTCTCCGGCGAAAACGCGCTGCGTGGCATCACTGCTCCGGTGCTCATCACGCACGACTCCTTCGACGAGGAAACCGGCCTGCTCGACCGTACGCGCGAAGTCTTCCACCTGCTGCCCGACGGCTCCCACGTCGAGATGACCTCCTTGCCCGACGGTATTGCAGGCGAATACACGCCGGTCGACGGAGTGCCCGTCATCGACGAGGCTGTGGACCGCGCCCTGGCCGCCTCCGGCGCATCGCACCTGCCCGCGCTGACGGATGTCGCGCTCAGGTGGTCGAGCCGCTGGGTGCCTGTGAGCCGCTAGCTGCCCGCGCCGCGTGTGTTGCGGCGCCTGTTATTCCACCTGGTTTTCGGCGTTGCTACGCCCGCCTGATTTCCGGCGTTGCTTGTGGTGCCGCTGGTGTTCCGGGCGCCGTCGGGCCCGGCCGCCCGCGAGATCGCCACACGCGAGCCTAAAGGCTCGGAGTGGTCGATCTCGAGGCCCGCCCTGGCCCTCCGGACCCTCCGGCGCCCTCCACACCAGTGGGTCTTGTGTCGCTGATGTCTGGTTCGGCGCGTCGTCTCGGAGCCTGGCCAGGCCCCGCAGGCCCGCAGGCCCCGCGGTGGGCTCCAATCGGGCGGTTCGTGTGCTGCTGCCCTGACCCTGCGCCACCCTCTGATCCTGCCTCGCCAATTTCGCATGCAATTCCCCTGGGAGTATTTCGAGATTTGAATTGTGATCGTTGGAATTGCAATGTTTCTAGGCTTTGTTGAAAGTTCATTTAGGTGAATTGCATGCGAAATTGGGGGAGGGGCGCGTTGGTGGGTGAGGTGGGGTGTTGGTGCGTGACTTTTTTCGCCCTGCTCGGCTTGGTGGTGGTGGAAGCGGTATAAAACTCTCCCTGCTGGCGCAAAATGCGTCGAAAATGGGTATTTCGGGTGTGCCGGGAGAGTTTTGTACCGGGTGCGGCCGCCGGGCTGCGTGCGGGGAGAGTTTTGTACCGGCACCGGCCCTGGATCCGGTACAAAGTTCTCCCGGCATGGCTTGTTATTGGCGTGAGCGCGAAATAGTTCGCCCGGCGCACCCAAAATGGCCTAAAATCAGCGTTTTTTGGCGTGCTGGGCGAACTTTTTCGCGGAAGTGCCCAAGAGGGCGGGTTGCTGGGCGAACTTTTCGCGGGGGTGCCCAAGAAGGTGGGTTGCCGGGCGAACTCTGTCGCGAGTGGGCCCGAGAAGGCCCCATGCTGGACGACCTTCGTTCGGCATATTGTGCCCCGCCGACGCCAGACACCTACCAGCCGCGCACCAGCTCCACGAGAGTCGGGGATGTCAGCCACTGCCTGGTGCCGAAGGAGGACACCGACACCGCGGCCACGGCCGACGCGAAGCGGATGAGGCGCTCCGGATCTGCGTCCCCGCCGCGCTCGATCGCCCACGTGAAAGCCCCATGGAAGGCGTCGCCCGCGCCCAGCGTGGACGCGTCCGGAACAGCGTCAACGGGAACCTCTCCGGTTGCGCCATCCCACCAGTACTGCACGGAGCGATCCCCGCGCGTGCGAACCGTGCGCGTGATGCCGAAGCCCCGCAGGAACTCGGCGACCTGCGCCCCGTCCGGGCGCGCCATGAGAGGCGGCGCGAAATCCTCGGACACGACCGCAATGTCGACGAAGCCCAGCAGGGGAGTGAGCCAGTCCTTCCACGAGCCGCCGTCCATGATGCGCGGGTGCGGCGGGCGCGCCTCGAGAGGGGCGAACGGGTCATCCCCGTCGACGTCGGGAACCCCCAGCGTGAGTGCCGCGTGCGCAAGCGCCGGGTTGTGCCCGTCGATGAGGACCGCTCCGACGCGCTCGGGCAGCTCGGCCGCGACGCGCCCCGCATCCGCGTCAAGCCGCGCGTTCGTGGAGGCCACCATGCGTCCGCTCGGGTGCTCGATGATCGAGGACACGGCGGGCTCTCGCGTCGCAGGGGACGAGGCCGGGGCTGCGTCGCGCTGGCCGGGCTCGGTGGGGTTGTGTCCCGCCTCAGTTGACGAGGAAGAAAACGCCGTCGCGTCCAGCACGCGCACGCCTGCGGCCGCCAGGTCGGCGGCGAGGAAGGCTGACACTGGGCCCTCGCCGAGCGCCGTCAACAGCGTGGGCGCTTCCGCGGAGGGAACCACAGTGCAAGAGGTGGCCCCGGCCTCGTCGTCAGAATCAGAGAGAACGCGCGAGGCGGCGCTCAGGGCCGCGTACGTGACGGCGGCGTTCGTCGCGGGACCGCCGGCGGCCATCGTGAAGTCCGTTGACGTGACCTTGAGGAGCGGATCCGGCACGTGGTCGAGGCGATGCAGGACGTCCAGGGTCGTGAGCCCGGCGAAGAGTGCAGTCATGGGGACATTGTCGCACCCGGTGGGAGCGTGAGACGGGATGGCCGGGGCTCTCGCTGACAGAACGACAAACCCTGTAGCATATGAACAACGACACTCATCGACTCCTCCGGATCGCCATGCACCTGCTCGACGCCCTGAATAATTCCCTGCCCGAGGTCTTCCGAGCCATTGACCTCATGGGCGTGCTCCTCAATGGCATCCTCGGCGGCAAGGTTGCCCGAGAGCGCAACTTCGATGCCGTCGGCTTCTGTATTCTCGCGATCATGACGGCGCTCGCGGGCGGCATGATTCGCGACCTGCTCCTGACCACGCGCACGGGCGCGCCCGTGGCCATCACCGACCCCTACTACCTGTGGTTCGCGATCATCGGCGCCCTCGTGGCGATGGCTTTCCGCATGGATTCGCGCGTGTGGTCGGTCCTCCTGGTCATTGCCGACGGCATGGTGCTGGGCTGTTGGAGCGCGACCGGTGCGATCAAGACCCTCGACGCGGGGTTCGCGATCATGCCGGCGATCCTCCTGGGCATCATGACGGCGATCGGCGGCGGCATGGTCCGCGACATTTCCGCAGGCCTGGTCCCGCGCGTCTTCGGCGGCAACAACCTCTACGCGACCCCGGCGTTCGCGTGCTCGCTGGTGACGGTTCTCTTCTGGTACATGGGGCAGCCGGTCCTCGGCATGGGTGCCTCGATCATCGTGGGCCTCGTCTTTACGGGTATGGCGCACTGGCGCCGCTGGAGGCTCCCGCAGACCCGCGAGTGGACCATCACTCTCACATACTCTCAGTTGAAAGCTCTGCGTCGGGGCAGGCGTTAGTATGGCGGTGTGACTCCCCAATCAACACCCGTTTCTTCCACTCCCGCCGAGCCGGAGGCGGCCTCCGGGCGTAAGCGTTTTAAGACGTGGCACCTGTCCATGATGGCCCTCGGCCTCGCGATCGGCGCCGGTTTCTTCCTGGGCACGGGTTCGGCGATCCACCAGGCCGGACCTGCCGTCATCGTGTCCTATACGGTGGCCGCGTTTATCGTCGTGTCGGTCATGCTGGCCCTCGCGGAGCTGGCCTCGTCTCTACCCACGACGGGTTCCTTCTCGTCATACGCCGAGGCCGGGATCGGCCGCTGGGCAGGCTTCACGATCGGATGGCTGTATTGGGTCATGCTCATCATGGTGTCGGGCCTGGAGGTGACGGGCGCGGCGACGTTCTTCGTCGGCTGGTTCCCGGATATCCCGCAGTGGGTGGTGGCCCTCGTTATTGTCGTCGTTATTGGCGGCATTAACCTGCTGTCCGCCGGACAGTATGGCGAGATCGAGGCATGGCTGTCGATGGTGAAGATCGTCGCGATTATCGCCTTCCTGTGTGTGGGCGTGTACCTGGTTGCGCGTACGGCGATTGTCGGCCCCCTGCCCGGCCACGAGGGAGTGTGGCAGAACATTTCGGGGCACAACGGGTTTATGCCCAATGGCCTGTCGGGTATCGCGGTCGCGCTCTTGGCAGTCATTACGTCTTTCGGTGGCCTGGAGATCGTGACGATCGCTGCGGCCGAGGCCGAGGATCCCCGCGCCGCGATGAGCAGCGCGATCCGCTCGGTCGTTACCCGCATCCTCGTGTTCTACGTCGGCTCCGTCATCCTGCTGATTGCGCTGCTGCCGTGGGACGGCGAGGCCATGAAGACGAACGCCTTCGCCGCTGTGCTCGAGATGGCTGGCATCCCCGCGGTCGGCACGCTCATGAACGTCATTATTTTCATGGCGCTGATCTCCGCGTTTTCCGCGAACATCTACGCCTCCTCGCGCATGGCCTATTCGCTGTCGGCGCGAGACATGGGGCCGCGCTGGCTGCTGGGTGCTGCCGCGTCCAGCAAGGCTCGCGCGCGCTCGGTCGTCGAGGCCGCCCTCGAGGATGACGAGGCCGTCCTGGCCTCCGAGATGGAGGGTGACATCGAGGCCGGGCGGACCCCGAAGCGCGCGGTCGGCCTCGTCGTGGTCTTGGCGCTGCTGGCGGTCCTGGGTAACTGGTACCTGCCCGGTTCGATCCTGACGATTCTCATCAACGCGATCGGCATGGTTCTGTTGATCGTGTGGACGTTCATCATCATTTCGCTGATGCGCCTGCATCCGTCGCTGGAGCGCTCGGGCTCACTGGTGATCCGCATGCCGGGGTGGCCGTGGCTGCCGTGGCTGGTCCTCGCGGGCCTGGGCGGTATCGGTGTCCTCATGCTCATGAGCGACGAGGGCCGGGCTCAGCTGGTCTCCATGGGTGCCCTGACGCTCATCATCGTGGCCGTCTACTTCGTGCGCCAGCTGCTGGGCGCGCGCACCAAGGCCTAGTTATCCACAGGCGCCGCCCGCCGGGACGCAGATGCCGGCGGGCGGGTGCATCATGAGGGCATCCCGAACACCGTGTCGGGGTGCCCTCACCGTGTGGGCGGTGTGATGGAAGGAGGAGACGTGGCGCGCAAGCGACGCAGGAGCCTGGGGGACAGGATTGTCCTGCTGGTGATTCTCGCTGCCCTCGTGTGGGCCTTCGCGCCCGGAGTGGGCCCGGACCTGCTGGGTCTGCGCTCACGCCTGGGGTGGCCGCCGCTGCGCAGCGGGCAGGCGCTGTCTTCTCTGCCGGATAGCGAGGCGGCTCGGCAGCTGCGTGAGCTGACGGTTCGTGAGTCGGTCAACGACCCCGACGCTCCCGCCTATGACCGCAGCGCCTATGGGCAGAGCTGGGCGGACACGAACCACAACGGCTGCGACACTCGCAACGACATTCTTGCCCGTGACCTGGCGCGCCCCACCTTTAAGCCGGGCACGCACGACTGTGTGGTCCTGTCCGGCACGCTCGCCGAGCCCTACACGGGGGTCACGATCGAGTTCCAGAAGGGAGAGAAGACCTCGTCCCTCGTGCAGATCGACCATATCGTCGCGCTGGCGGACGCGTGGCGCTCGGGCGCGTGGCGGTGGGACGCGCAGCGCAGGCAGGAGTTCGCCAACGATCCAGAGAACCTGCTCGCGGTGGATGGGCAGGCCAACGAGGACAAGTCGGCGTCCTCTGCGGACCAGTGGCTGCCACCGAATAGGGCCTTTCGCTGCGACTACGTGAAGCGGCAGATTGCCGTCAAGAGCGCCTACGGGCTGAGCGTGACCCGTGCCGAGCAGGATGCGATGGCTGAGCAGCTGTCAATCTGTTCGGAGTGAGGAGAGAGGGGGAAGTTCTGCGTGCTTCGCAGGTGCAGCGCGCAATTCTGACCAACAATTTCCAGTGGATTCCCAGCCGTTTTCTCACAATGT
Organism: Pauljensenia sp. UMB3104; assembly: GCF_030217285.1. NCBI lineage: Bacteria > Bacillati > Actinomycetota > Actinomycetes > Actinomycetales > Actinomycetaceae > Pauljensenia > Pauljensenia sp. UMB3104. The sequence goes on from NZ_JASONN010000011.1 coordinate 19,567, forward strand.
GTCCATCTTGTGTGGAACTGGGCGCACGTCCGGAACATTGCCCGATAACGCCGGTAATGTTCCCCTCAGAGGGAGGGGTGACATGTACACGGCAATCAACTGGGCGCTTGACCTGGGACTTTACGCTGCGGTCTGCGCGATCACGTGTGCGCTGTGGTGGCTGCTCGGCAGGCGCAGGAATTCCGGTCGTCCCTCCTCGGGCGGCCGCGCTTCCTCGGAGGACAATCAGGTGCCTGGGCAGGAGCATCGCGCACATCTGACCGTCGTGCAGGCGCTCCCGCTCATCTACCGACGCTCCAAGCGCACGGGTGCCCTCCTGCCGCGTGAGGACAACCCCGACACCCCGATGACCGCGGAGATTCCGGTGATCGCGGCCCCTGCCTCGTCGATGTGGAGGCTCCCGCGAGCCCTTCCGCTCGCCTGGTTCCTCTATGTCGTCGGCCTGCTGATTTTTACGCTGCTGCCGCTGCCCTCCGACCCGGTGGCCGCGTGCGCCGCGATCATCCACTGGGATAACTACGTGCCGTTTGGGTCCTTCGTGGCGGTCGTCGACCAGTTCCGCGACGGGGAAACCCTGCGCGGGACCCTGTATGGCCTGTCGATCCTGCTGAATATTGCTCTGTTTGTGCCGCTGGGGTCCCTCGCGGAGACCACCTGGCGTATCCGGCGCATGCGCAGTGCGCCCGCCGATGGGTCTCGCCTGGTGCGCTCAATCCCGCATCGCCGCGTCCTGGCGTGGGTGGCGATCGGCTGCCTGCTCTCCTGCTTCATCGAGCTGACCCAGTACACGGGCCTGTTCGGTGTCGTGCCCTGCACCTACCGCGTCGTCGACATCGACGACGTCATCATGAACACGCTGGGCACCTACGCGGGCGTGCGCCTGCTGCCCTTCATGGCGCGCAACTCGCGCTTCATGGGCGCGTAGCCGTCCATTCCGAGAGCGTCGCGCAGACTTGCTCCATCGTTATCTGAGAGGAAGCGACGGCGATAACAAGCTCGTACACGTCGTCGTTGGTGACGGTTTCCTGGATCGGCAGTGCATTGAGAGACAAGAAAACAGAACAAGCGGCCCACCCAAGGCGCTTGTTTCCGTCAATGAGCGCGTGGTTTTTCGTGAGCGATTCGAGCAGGGCTGCGGCCTTGGCGGTGGTGGACGGATAAGCGTCCTGGCCCATCAGCGTTGTTTGGGGGCGTAGCGCTGCCGCATTGAGGAGGCCGAGATCCCGGACAGGACCGATTTTCAGCGCGGATACGATGTCCAGGAGGTCCTCAAGCGAGAGAAACTCGCACGGCATGGCGTTACTGCCCGAGTCGCTCAAGCGCGTCCCCCCAGCGCTCAACGGTCTGGTTGAGTGCGTCGGTGACGCGCTGACGGTGGGTCATGCGGTTGAACTCCTCGTCGATGGCGCGCAGCACAGCATCGTGTTTGGACGTGCCGGAACGTTGCGCGAGCTCGTCGAGCTTGCGTGCGTGTTCCTCGTCGAGTCGGAGTGTCATAGCCATATCGGTATGGTATCACTCTGATACCACTCTTGTGGTGGTGCCCCTCCTGCAGCCAGCCGGCGGCCTGCCTACAGCCAGCCGGCGGCGCGAGCCAGGGACGCGGCCTCGGCGCGGGTGCGCGCGTCCATCTTCAGCATCGACGAGGACACGTGGTTGCGCACCGTCCCCTGGCTGAGCCCCAGCGAGTGAGCGATGTCCGCGATGGTGCCGCCGCCCTCGACCTCGCGCAAAACGTCGGCCTCGCGCTCCGTCAGCGGCGACGAACCCGTCGACAGCGCCTCGAGCGCCAGACTCTGATCGATCGCGCGGCCACCCGCCGCGACCGTGCGCACGCCGTCAGCCAGGGTTTCGACGGGCGCGTCCTTGACCATGAAGCCCGTAGCGCCCGTGTCGAGGGCGCGCTGCAGGTAACCCGGGCGCCCGAACGTCGTCACGATGAGCACCCGCACGCCCGGGAATCGCGCCCGGATCGCCTGCGTGGCCGTGATGCCGTCCATGCGGGGCATCTCGATGTCGATGATGGCAACGTCGACGGGCGCGCTCGCGCGGGCCGGGTCAGATGGGTCGTCCGCTGATGCCAGGCGCGCCAGCTCCTCGAGGGCCTGCGCGCCGTCGGCGGCCTGCGCGACGACCTCAATATCGCGCTCCAGATCCAGCAGCCCAGCCAGGGCGCCACGAATCATCGCCTGATCGTCAGCCACGAGTACCCGAATCGTCACGCCACCCTCCTGTCTGTCTGCGCTTGGGGTACCAGGCTAGCGCAGGTCAGGGGATCGTTCCTTGTGGTCTCCACCCCTCAGGACGAGGCCGGCTCGCCCTCCCGGGACCGCGCGGGGTCAGGGGAGGGGCGTGATTCTGGGACCGCGCGGGATCCGAGGAGGGGCCCAGGCCTCGTCGATGAGGCCACCTGCCTGGGAAGGTCAGAACGAAAACGTCAGGACGAGCGAGCTTCGGCTTCCGCATCGAAAGACAGCGCGAGCGTCCACGTGGAACCCGACGCGCCCCAGGTGAGCGTGCCTTCCTCGCCGACCAGCTCGGACAAGCCCGCCAGCCCCGACCCCGACCCCGCGCTCGACGCCGCGTAGGCGGCCGAATATCCGTCGTTCGTGACCGTCACGCCGTCCGGAGAGAGACGGACCCGCACCCACGAGGGGCGTGCGTGCAGGATCGCGTTCGTGACGCCCTCGCGGATCACGTGGGCGGCGGCCGCCGAACGAGGCCCCGACGGCGGCTCGCCCTCGTTCGTGATCTCGGCGTCGATGCGCGCGACCTCCAGAAGTGCGCGGGCCTCCTCGAGCTCCTCGGCGGGGGACAGGGCCCGCGTGGCCGCGACGATGCGGCGAACGTCAGCCAAGGCCTCGTTCGACTGGGCGGTGACCGCGCGAATCTGCTCGCGCGCCTCCTCGACGCGACCCGCCTCCAGGAGGCGACCCGCCAGCTCGGATATCATCGTGATCCCCGTCAGCGAGTGCCCGAGAATGTCATGCAGGTCCGTGCTCAGGCGCGCACGCTCCGCGGCCTTCGCGCGCTGGATCGCGTCCTGGCGGCGCAGATGCTCGCGGGCCGAACGCTCCATGCGCCAACGCGCCACCCCCACGAAGACGAGCAGCAACACCAGGTACGAGCCCATCCACAGGGGCTCACCCTGCGCGTAAGCGGCCACACCCGCGATAGCGGTCACCGGCACGAGGCCCGCGGCAATGAACCTGCCCGGCGCCTGAAACACCCACGCGACCAGCAGATACGACGTCAGCATGAACGCGTGAGGGGTGTCGACGGACACCGCGTACACGAGGTAGGCGACCGTCGCCGCCGCCAACGTCGCGTGGGAGAGGATGAACGGCCTCGTGAAGGAGTTGCGCGCGGGCAGGGGATTGGCCAGCCACGTCGCCGAATTCACGACCGCGATGAGGGCGCACAACCCGATGAGACCCGCGCGCTGGGCAGGATCCGGCAGCCGCAAGGCGTAGGCGAGGGGGAACCCCATGAACAGCATCCACGGGGCCGCCCACGCCAGGGAGATCAAGCGCTCCTTCATGACACCAGCCTAGCGAGCCGTGTCGTGTGACGCGCCCCACCAGGCGATGCCCGCCGTGATAACCACCCACCCGACGATGTTGAGCCACGCCGCCGTCGGCATCGGGACGGTACCGGCGACCGCGTAGATCGCCTGGACGGCGCCGTACAGGGGCGTGAAGGGTGCGACGTGGGAGACGAAGGGCGGCATCTGCTCCAGCGGGATGAACATGCCGGACACGAACGCGCCGAACACCATGACGAACGCCGAGGCGCTGTAGGCGTTCTCGCCCTTAATCGTGTAACCGCAGGCCAGGCCGATGAGCGCGCCCAGGGCCGACAGCGCGATGACCACCGCGGCGCTGGCCGCCCACGCGCCCGCCGTCATCTGCGAGCCGGTAGCCAGACCAACACTGAAGCAGATGAGCGCGATGAACGCGCTCAGCGCCACGAGGGCTGTCAGGCGCACAAGGAGGATCACCCACGGCTGGATGGGGGTCAGCGCGTACATTCGCGAGATGCCGGTCGTGCGCTCGACGGACAGCGTCGCGCCGAGCGACCCGCCCACCAGGATCACGCCGTACGTGGTCATCATGACGACCATCGCAGCGGCCACGTTGCCGCGCCCAGTCTGCGTGGTGCGCGCGGCCTCGGTCATCCCGAACATCGCGTACATAAACAGGGGCAGGAGCAGGGCAAACGCCATGTTCCACGGGTTGAGGATGTGCGACAGGAACGTCGCGCGCCACAGCTTCCCCGCACCCGTAAAGGGGGAGGGAATCGGTCGGTCGGTGGGTCGCGCGGGTGCGTGGGTGGTCATGATGCCTTCTTCGTGTGTCGTGTCTGGGTTCGTGGGGCGTCGGCCTCGGGACGAGGCTGGGGCCGGCTCATCGGGGCGTGCGTTCGTCGCGCTCACTCGGCGTCGGCGTGGGAGGTGATGCGCTCGAAGACGTCTTCGAGGTCCTCGTTGTCTGCGACGACCTGCTCGGTGGGCGCATCCAGGAGAACCTTGCCGGCGTCGATGATGACGATGCGATCGGCCTCCTTGCGAGCCTCGGTCAGGTAGTGCGTGGCGAAGAGGAGCGTGCGGCCTTCCGCGGCCTCGGCGTGCATCGTGTCCCAGAATGCGCGCCGCGACAGGGCGTCCATGCCGGCCGTGGCCTCGTCGAGGATCAGGAAGTCCGGGTTGCCGGACAGCGCGAGGGCGAGTCGCACGCGCTGTACCTCGCCGCCGGACAGCTTGTTGAGCGGGCGCTTGGCGAGCTTCGTCAGGTTCGTGCGCTCGAGGAGCTCGTCGGTGGGGATCGGGTTGGCGTGCATCGCGGCGACCAGGTCGATCGTGTTGCGGACCTTCCCGTCGCGCGGAAGGGCCCCGGACTGGAGCATGGCGCCGACGAGCGAGCGGCGCACGGCCTCGCGCGGGCTCATGCCGTAGACACTGATGTCGCCCTGCGTGGGGGCGGCCAGGCCGAGGACGATGTCCAGGAAGGTGCTCTTGCCGGCGCCGTTCACGCCGAGGAGCGCCACGATCTCGCCGGGCATGAGGGTCAGGTTCACGCCGCGCAGCGCGTCGACGTGGCCGAAAGACTGGTGGATGTTCGTCGCCTGAAGGGCGGGCGTTGCTTCTGCGTTCATGACTCCCAGTCTGCGCTCGTATCAATGGGGCCGGAAGTGCCCTTTGATGCAGGTGGTGCCATGACAAATGTCAGGGGTGGCCTCTTCCAAAAGTCGCACGTAATTTAATGCGGTCACTTTTTGAGATAGCCTGCAAACGTTGCAATTCCAAGGATGGTAATTCAGCCTTTGAAGCGGTCGTCGGGGAATTACGTGCGAAATGGCGGGTTCGCGCTCGCGATAGCGGGTTCGCGTGTGCGCAACAAACCATGCCAGAGGCCGGATCCGCCAAAACGTAGACTCATTCAGCCACAACAGGCTTTCTTCACCGTTTTTCACCCAATGGGTCTGCACTTTGGTGGCCACACCACCGCAAACCACGCCCGCGCCGCCGCCAATCGGGGGGAATTGCACTACACGGGGGTTCGACACGCCGGCGACACGCCGTCAGAGGGCTTCGTGTAGTGCAAAACCCCCACCGCCACCGGCGTGGAGAACGCCGGGGGCACGGAGAGCCCGGCCGCAGTGCGCATGAGCAGCGCCAGGGCGCCGCCATAGCCCGCCTACTGGCACGAGGACTACGCCAGAGCACGGCATTATTCGCCCAACAACAACCACACCTTGCCGCTTCGGTACAAAACTCTCCCTGCACACCTGCCCTCGCCGCATGTGCGGTACAAAACTCTCCTTGCTCGCCCGAAATGGCCCAATTTGGCGCTTTTTCTGCATGCAGGGAGAGGTTTATACCGTTCTCGCCACCAAGAAGCCCAGCAGGGAGAGTTTTGTACCGAACGCGAGGCAGAGATCGAGCGAGCCAACACAACAGCGCACCAGGCCCCACCGGCATGGAGCGGAAGACACCCGAGGAGCCGCAGGACCCGGCCGCGGTGCGGGCTGCGGCCGGTTGGTAGGGCCAGCGCGGGTTCGCAGGGCCACCGCCAGACAAATTTCGCATGCAATTCGATTGGGCCAAATTTCAACAAACCCAGAAAACGTTGCAATTCCAACGATGCAAATTCAATGTTTGAATAAGCTGCGGGGGAAATGCATGCGAAATTGATGAGAGAGCGGCCCGTGGGTGGCGGCAGGGCCTGGCTGGGCGGTGCGGGAGGGCCTGGCTGCGGTGCCCGTGGGCGGTGGCGGGGCCTGGCCGGGCTTCGAGGCGACGCGCCGAACCAGACAACAGCGACCCAGCCCCACTGGTGTGGAGGGCGTGGGAGGGATTGGAGGGCCAGGCTGCGGTGCCCGTGGGCGGTGGCGGGGCCTGGCCGGGCTTCGAGGCGACGCGCCGAGCGAAGCTCGCGGCGCGGACGGCTCGCGGGCGGGCCGCCGCCCACGGGCACACCACGCAGCCCGGCCCACACACCACGCAGCCCGGCCCACACACCACGCAGCCCGGCCCACACACCACGCAGCCCGGCCCACACACCACGCAGCCCGGCCCACGCAGCCCGGCACGCACACAGCGCAAACAGCGTACACAGCAAGGGGCCCGAAGCGCCGTAGCGCCTCGGGCCCCTGCGTCAACCGCGTCAGCTCACAGGTTGAGCTGGATGTTGCGGCCGGGGACGGCCTCGATCAGCTCGCGCGTGTAGTCCTGAACCGGGTTGTTGAACAGCTCGTCCGTCGAGTTGGCCTCGACGAGCTTGCCCTTCTCCATGACGATCACGTCGTCGGCGATCTGGCGGACAACGGCCAGGTCGTGCGTGATGAACAGGTAGGACAGGCCCAGCTGCGCCTGCAGGTCGTTGAGCAGGTACAGGATCTGGTTCTGCACCAGCACGTCCAGGGCGGACACGGCCTCGTCCAGGACGATGACCTCGGGGTTGAGCGCGAGGGCGCGGGCCACGGCGACGCGCTGGCGCTGGCCGCCGGAGAGCTCATTGGGGTAGCGGCGCATGGCGCTACGCGGCAGGGCCACCATGTCGAGCAGCTCGGAGGCGCGCGCGATGCGCAGCTTCTTCGGGTTGAATTCTCGCTTCTCGGCGGCGGTCAGCGAACGCTTCGCGTCGGCGGCCTCGACGAGGACGCGCATCCACTCCTCGGGCTCGCGGCCCGTGGCTTCGGCGCGCTTGATTTCGGCGCGCGCGTACTCCAGGGTGCCGTAGCCGTGGATCTTCAGCGGCTCCTCGATCAGTCGGTAGATCGAGAACATGGGATCCAGCGAGCCGTAGGGGTTCTGGAACACGGCCTGGAGGCGGCGGCGCAGGCGGAAGAGTTCGCCTTCGCTCATCTGCGAGGTGTCCTCGCCGTCGAAGTAGACCTTGCCCTTCGTCGGCTTGAGGAGCTGCAGCACCATGTTCGCGGCGGTGGACTTACCGGAGCCGGACTCGCCGACGACCGCGAGGGTCGTGCCGCGGCGCAGCTCGAAGGACACGTCGTCGACGGCCAGGAAGGTGTCCTGGCCCTTCTTGGCGCCGCGGATATCGAATTCCTTGGTGAGGTGCTCGGCGCGGATGATGGCGTCCGTGGAGGTCGCACCCTTGCCGGCGCCGACAAGCTCTTCCTCGGTGACCGAAATGCCCTGCTTGTGGGCGGACTCGATACGCGCCGAGGCCAGGGAGGGCGCGGCGGACACGAGGCGCTTCGTGTAGGGATGCTGGGGGTGCTGGAGGATCTCCAGGGCGGGGCCGGATTCGACGATGCGGCCGCGGTGCATGACGACGAGCTGCTCGGCGCGCTCGGCGGCGAGGCCGAGGTCGTGCGTAATGAACAGCACGGCGGTGCCCATCTCGGCGGTGAGTTTGCCGAGGTGGTCGAGGATGCGGCGCTGGACGGTGACGTCCAGGGCGGAGGTCGGCTCGTCGGCGATCAGCAGCTTGGGGTGCGCGGCCATGCCGATGGCGATGAGGGCGCGCTGGCGCATACCGCCGGAGAACTCGTGCGGGTACTGCTTGGCGCGGCGTTCGGCGTCGGGCAGGCCGGCTTCCTCGAGGAGCTGGGTCACGCGCTGGCCGGCCTCGGAGCGGGGCACGACGTTGTTCGCGAGGAGAGCTTCCTTGACCTGCGTGCCCACGCGGAGCACGGGGTTGAGGTTACTCATGGGGTCCTGGGGGACGAGGCCGATGCCGGAGCCGCGCAGCTCCACCCACTGCTTGGTGGACAGGTGGGTGATGTCGCGGCCGTCGAATTCGATTGTTCCGCCCGCGACCTTGCCGGTGCCGGGCAGCAGGCCGATGACGGCGGCGGCGGTCGTGGACTTACCGGAGCCGGATTCGCCGACGATTGCGACGGTCTGGCCGGGGTAGATGGTCAGGTTCGCGCCGCGCACGGCGGGGACGACGCCGGTCGAGGAGGTGAAGGTGACCTCCAGGTCCGTGATCTTGAGCAGGGGCTGCGCGTCGTCCGGGTGGATGTCGGACGAGGCCGGGGCCGCGCTGGGGGCGACGGCTCGTTCGACGATCTCTTCCATCTCCTTCTCGGAGAGCTGGGGGGTGTTCGTTTCGCTCACTTGCGTGCCTTCGGGTCGAGGGCTTCGCGCACGGCGTCACCCATCATGATGAAGCTGAGGACGGTCAGGGCCAGGGCCGAGGCCGGGTAGAACAGGACCATCGGGTTGGTGCGCAGGGACGTCTGGGCGGACGAGATATCCGCGCCCCAGGAGACGACCGAGGTCGGCAGGCCGATGCCCATGAAGGACAGGGAGGCCTCGGACACGATGAAGGTGCCCAGCGCGACGGTCGCGTACACGATGATGGGGGCCATCGAGTTCGGGATGATGTGGCTCAGCAGGATGCGCGCGCGGGATGCGCCGGTCGCGCGGGCCGCAGTGACGAACTCTTCGTTCTTGGCGCTCAGGACCGAACCGCGGGTGATACGCGCGATGGAGGTCCAGCCGAACATGGACAGGACGATGACGACCATGAGGATGGAACGCGAGCCCTTGAACATCTGCATGAACACGATGGCTGCGAGGAGCAGCGGGATCGCGAAGAACACGTCGGTGATGCGCGAGAGCAGCGCGTCGAACCAGCCGCCGAAGTAGCCGGCGAGGGCGCCGACGGTGCCGCCGATCAGGACGACGGCGATGGTCGTGAGGATACCGACGGACACGGACGCGCGGGCGCCGTAGACGACGCGGGCGTAGATGTCGCAGCCCTGCTTGTCGAAGCCGAAGGGGTGGCCGGCGGCGGGTCCTGCCAGGGAGGAGGACAGTTCGCAGAACTTCGGGTCGGTCGAGGTGAACAGCGACGGGAAGAGCGCGAGGAGCGCGGCGAGCGTGATGATGGCCGCGGCGATCCAGAAGGTCGGGCGGCGGCGCAGGCGCTTCCAGGCCTCGCCCCACATGGACGAGGGGGCACCCTCGTCGGCGACCGCGTCGACGGCGCCGAGGCCGGTCTCGTCGATGTCGGAGACGTAGTGGTCCTGGCCCGCGCGGGTGCGGGTGATGTTGGCGGAAGAAATCTGGTCACTCATAGCGAATCCTCGGGTCGAGCACGGCGTACAGGAGGTCGACGATCAGGTTCGCGATGATGTAGACCAACACGAGCACTGTTGTCACCGACACGACGGTCTGGGGTTCGCCCTTGATGATGGCGCTCCACAGGGTGCCGCCGACGCCGTGGATGTTGAAGATACCCTCGGTGATGATCGCGCCGCCCATGAGGGCGCCGAGGTCGCCGCCGATGAACGTGGCGACGGGGATGAGGGAGTTACGCAGGATGTGGCGCGTCATGACGACGCCGCCGGAGAGGCCCTTGGCGCGCGCGGTGCGCACGTAGTCGGCGGAAACGTTTTCGGAGACGGACTGGCGGGTCAGTCGGATGACGTAGGCCAGGGAGACGCCGCCGAGCACCATGGCCGGCATGGTGAGGCTCCGGAGGTCGACGGAGGCTGAGGCCGTGGTCGGTAGGATTGCCAGCTGCACGCCCAGGACGTACTGGAGGACGAAGCCCAGGACGAAGGTGGGGACGGAGATCAGCAGCAGGGAGACAACGAGGATGGTGGAGTCGAACCACTTGCCGCGGCGCATGCCTGCGACGACGCCAAGGGCGATGCCGAGGAAGGTCTCGATGGCGAGGGCGTAGAGAGCGAGCTTCGCGGTCGTCGGGAAAGCGGTCGCCATGATGGACGTGACCTTCTGGCCGTTGAACGCGGTGCCGAAGTCGAGTGTGAAGACTCCCTTGAGGTACAGCAGGTACTGCATCCAGAAGGGCTTGTCCAGGTTGTACTGGGCGCGGATCTGCGCGGCGGCGGCCTCGGAGAGGCCGCGGTCGCCACCGAGTGCGGCGACGGGGTCACCTGGCATCAGGTAGACCATCGCGAAGATCAGAAAGGTGGCTCCGAAGAAGACCGGGATGGTCTGGAGGAGTCGCCGTCCGATGTAGCGGAGCATGGACAATCCTTTAGTGTTCGTGTCGTGGGAGGGGAGGTTCCGATCCCTGGCGGTGCCTCGCGGGCGAGGCCGACTATGATCTCATCATAGGGTAAAGAATGGGCAAATGGCGTATCAGTCTCTTATTTTGTATTCCGTATCAATCCCGTGATGCTTTTTTGAGATGAAAGTGTGTGCCGCGTCAATACGGGTATTCGGTGCGTCGCTGAGCTGCGCAGATGTGTTCGTGGCTGCCTAAGAAGATGCCCGCGGGGCGGGCGGCTCGCGCCGCCCGCCCCGCGGGAGAGGTTAACCTCGTGCGATCACTTCTTGGTGATCTGCCAGAACACGGGCTGGCCCTTCCAGTCGAACTTGACGTTGTCAACGTTCTTGGACCATGCGCCGTTAGCGTTGGTGTACCACAGCGGGACGGCGGGCATGTCGCGCAGCAGGATGGTCTGGGCCTGCTCCAGGGTCTTCGCGGCCTCGGCGGAGCTGGTGGCGGAGGAAGCCTGCGTCACGAGGGAGTCGAACTCGCTGTTGGAGTAACCGCCCTTGTTAGCGTCGGCGCCGGTGGCGTACTGGGGCTGCAGGAAGTTGTACAGCGCCGGGTAGTCGCCCTGCCAGCCGTTACGGAACGCGCCGGTCATCTCGTGCTTGTCCTCTGCGTCGAGCAGAGACTTGAAGTCGGCGAAGGGGTTGCCTTCAGCGTTGATGCCCAGGGTGTTCTTGATGGAGTTGGCGGTCGCATCGACCCATTCCTTGTGGCCACCGTCGGAGTTGTAGGCGATGGTGAAGGTGCCGTCCCACGGGGAGATGGCGTCGGCCTTCGCCCACAGTTCCTTGGCCTTCTCGGGGTTGTAGGTCAGAACGTCGTTGCCGGAAACGTTGGCGTCGTAGCCCTCAAGCGTCGGAGCGGTGAAGTCCTTGGCGGGGGTACGGGTGCCGTTGAAGATGGTCTTCACGATGGTGTCGCGGTCGACGGCCATCGAGATGGCCTGGCGGCGCAGCTGGCCTTCCTCACCGGAGAAGTGGGGGAGGTACTGCGGGATCGTGAAGTACTGGGCGCCAGCGTAGGGCTGGTTCACGGTGCGGCCCGACAGCTCGGACTCGTAGGTGGCGAACACGGAGGCCGGAATGGCGTCGAGAACGTCCACGGAGTCGGAAGACAGATCCTGGTAGGCCGCGTCGAGGCTCGAGTAGAAGACGAAGGTCACGCCGTCGTTCTGGGCCTTGGTGTCACCCACGTAGTTCTCGTTGGGAACGGTGGTGAACTTGACGTTGTGCTCCCACGCGTCGGCCGAGGCCATCTTGTAGGGGCCGTTGCCCACGGGGGCCTGGCCGCCGGCATCGGGATCAGCCAGCGTGGAATCCGGGAGCGGTGCGTAGGCGACGTATCCCAGACGCGACATGAAGTCCGAGGTGGGGTTCTTCAGCTTCGCGGTGAAGGTGTAGTCGTCAACTTCGGTCAGGCCGGTGATCTCGCCGTTGCCCTCGTCGTCGGTGCCTTCGAACATGGTGAAGAATGCAGCCTGCTGCTGGTTCTTCGTGGTGATAAGGTTCCAGGCCTTGATGAAGTTGTGAGCCTGGACGGGGGTGCCGTCGGAGAACTTGCGGTCGTTGTGGAGCTTGATGGTCCACTCGGAAGCGTCCTCGTTGGGTTCGATAGACTCGGCGACGTCGAGGACGGCCTTGCCGTCAGTGTCGTAGCGGACGAGCTGGCTGAACAGAACGGACAGGATCCTGCCGCCGCCGTTCTCGTTGGTCAGGCCGGGCAGGAGCGGGTTCTGGGGCTCGGAGCCGTTCGCGGTAACGACCTTGTCGCCGGAGCCGGACGACGAGGCGGTGTTGCCGCCGCCGGCGCAGGCGGTCAGAGCGAGCGCGGCAGCCGCGGGGATGACGAGCCATGCCTTCTTCAGGTTCATGGATTCTTCCTCCTGGTTGATGGGTGGAACTGGGGGCGGTGCCCTCAGGTATGGTCCGAGAGTAACCCCTGAGGCCTGGAAGACACGAAAGATGTCCATCATGTGCGCATTACATTTTGGTTACAAACGTAAAAAGAAGGTCAAATAATGGTGTGTGTCACATAAAAGGGGCCCTGTTGTGACCAAGTATTCATGCGACGAGGCCGGGGCTGAGCGTGCGCACACACCCGGCCCCGGCCTCGTCCATCGAAGAACACTCAGGAGAGCAGACCCTCCGAGATCAGCCAGTCGTGGGCGATCTGAGAGGCGGACTTCTGCTCGACCGTCGACGCCCGGTTCATCTCGATGAGATCCTGCGCGTCGAGCGCCTCGCTCACCCGATTGATGACCGCGGTCGCGTCGTCGTTGACCCGCGACGAGGCCAGGGGCACCACGTGCGAGGCCAGGAACAGGCCCTTCGGGTCCGTCAGGACCGTCAGCGTTCCGTCCGCGAGCGCCGGGTCGGACGAGTAGATGTTCGCGAGCTGGATGTCGCCGTCCTTCAGGGCCTTGACGGTCAGGGGGCCGCCCGAATCCTCGATTGGGGTGAAGTTGACGGTCACGCCGTAGACGTCGGACAGTCCGGTCGGGCCGTAGGGGCGCGTGCGCAGCTCCGAATTACCGCCCAGCGTCAGCGTGCCCGCGTTCGCGAGGTCGCCGATCGACGTCAGCGAGTGGGCTTGCGCGAAGTCGGACGTCACCACGTAGGAATCCTGGTCGGTCGCGCCAGCCTGCTCGAGGGCGCGCAGGCCCGAGGGGAGCGCGGTCTGCAGAGCCGAATACACCTCGTCCGTGGATCGTGCGGTCGCATCGGGATCCAGGTACTGCAGGAGGTTGCCCGTGTACTCGGGGAAGACGTCGATCGACCCGGCCTCGAGCTCGGGCATGTAGACCTCGCGCTGGCCGATCCGCATCTGGCGGTCGACCGCAAAACCGGCACCCTCGAGGGCCTGCGCGTAGGCCTCCGCGATGATCTCGTTCGAGTAGTAGTCCTGCGACCCCACGACGAGCGTCGTCTTGCCATTGTCCGAGCTTCCGGTGCTCGCGTTGCCGCCGACCGACTCTGCGGAACCGCAGGCGGCCAGCGCCAGGGCGGAAGCCGCGACGGCAGCCATTGTGATCATCGTGCGTTTCATAGTGTCTCCTTGGGTGAGTTGTTCTCATCGTCTGCAAAAGAGTGGGTGCGGGCGCGAAGGCGTCGTGCCACCAGCGCCAGGAGCGCGTCGGTCGCCAGCGCGAGGGCGACGACGATGATCGCGCCGCCGATCATCTCCGCGTAGTCGCGGGTTTTCAGGCCCTCGTAGAGGAAACGGCCGAGGCCGTAGTTTGCCGTGTAGGCGGCCAGCGTCGTCGTCGCGATCACCTGGAGCGTCGCCGAGCGCACGCCCGCCGCGACGAGGCCGGCCGCGTGTGGGGCCTCGACCTGCGCGAGCACCTGGGGCTCGGTCAGGCCGATCGCACGCGCCGCATCCACGGTTGAACGCGGCGTCGAGGCAATGCCCGAGTAGGTCGCCGACAGGAGTGGCGGGATCGCCAGAATCAAGAGCGCCAGGGTCGGCGCCGCCAGCCCGATACCCAGCCACAGTCCGGCCAGGGTCAGGACGCCCAGGGTGGGAACCGCGCGGGCCCCGCCCGTCGCGCTCACCAGCCAGCGGCCCCTGCCCGTATGCCCGATCCATGTGCCCAGCGGCAGCGCGATCAGGGCTGCGAGCGCCACAATCAGGAGTGTGAGGCCCAAGTGCTCGGTGGCCCTCACGAGGATCCCGGACTCGCCCAGCCAGTGGGCGGGGACTGCCAACCATGTCAGGGCGTCAAGAAGAATGTTCATGCCCGCCCCCTCCTCGTCCACGGAGTGAGCGCCCAGCCGATTCCCTGGATCAGCGCATCGATGACGAGCGCAAGGAGAACCGTCGCGACCAAGCCGGCCACGACCTCGGCGATGAGTCCACGCTGAAAACCGTCAGTGAACAGCGTTCCCAGCGAGCGCACCCCGATGAACGCGCCCACCGTCACGAGCGACACCGTCGACGTGGCAACAACGCGCGTGCCCGCGACGATGACGGGCGTCGCCAGGGGAAGCTCCACCTCGACGAAGCGTCGAAAGAGTGGGTAGCCGCACGCGTTCGCGGCCTGCAGGGTCGCGCGAGGAATCGCGCGGAAGCCCTCCGCGGCCTGGCGCACCAGCACCGCCACGCCGTACAGAGTCAGGACGATGATCATGTTGGCGGGAGAGCGCAGCGCCACCCCGACGATCACGGGAATGACAATCAGGAGCGGCAGCGACGGTACCGCGTACAGCGCCGACAGGACGGACAGGACCCAGCCGCCGCGGCGCGAAAACGCCGCCCAGCGCGCGATCGGCACGGAGAGCAGCACCGACAGTGCGATCGCTGGGAGGGCGATCCACAGGTGAGCAAGAGTCAGGGAGCCAATGAGCCCCCAGTTGGAGGACAGCCAGGTCACGGACGCTCCCCGGCCTCGTCGGTCGTCAGCGTGCCCACGGGGGTGCCGGCGTCGTCGACAACCAGGCCGCCCGGCCCGGCGACGCGCACCGGGCGTGCCGCGCGCGAGGCTCCGACGAACTCCGCAACGAAGGGCGAGGCGGGAGAGGAGAGCAGCTCGGTGGGCGTCCCCACCTGCTCGATGTGGCCACCCGTCGAGAGGACGGCAACCTGGTCGCCCAACGTGAACGCCTCGTCCACGTCGTGCGTCACGAAGAGGATCGTCGTGCCCAGGGCCCGCTGAATCTCCTTCAGCTCGCACTGCAGCTCTGTGCGCACGATCGGATCCAGCGCGCCAAAGGGCTCGTCCATCAGCAGGATGTCCGCGCGATTGGCCAGCGCCCGAGCCACGCCCACGCGCTGACGCTGGCCGCCCGACAGCTGGGCGGGGTAGCGATCAGCCATCTCGCGATCCAGGCCCACCAGCTCGAGGAGCTCGAGCGCGCGCTCGCGGGAAGCCTGCTTCGTGGCGCCCTCCAGGCGTGGGACGGTCGCGATATTGTCTGCGATGCTTCGGTGGGGGAAGAGGCCGCCCTCCTGCAGGACGTAGCCGATCGAGCGGCGCAGGCGCACGGGGTCCTCGCCTGCGACGTCCTGGTCTCGTACGAATACCCTGCCCGAGGTTGGGGTGACCATCGCGTTCACCATCCGCATGAGCGTCGTCTTGCCGCAGCCCGAGGTGCCCAGGAAGACGGTCGTGGAACCCTGCTCGACGGTGAGGGAGAAGTCCTCGACGGCGCGTGTGCCGCCCGGGTAGGTCTTGGAGACGTGGTCGAAGCGAATCATGCGCGCTCCTTGGCAGCCTCGGCGATGAGCGCGAGGCAGCGCGTCAGCTCCTCGCGCTGGGCTGTGGAGAGTGGGGCGAAGAGGCGCTCCTGCTCCTTCTCGACGACCGCGCAGGCCTCCTCGAGGTGTGCCAGGCCCCGGTCCGTCACCGTCAGGATGGTCGCGCGCCGGTCGTGCTCGCACGGGGTGCGGTGCAGCAGTCCGTCGCGGTGGAGGCGATCGACGAGGCGCGAGGCCGCTCCCAGGGTGATCCCCTGGCTCGCCGCGACCTCCTGGATGCGACACGCGGGGGTGTCTCGGACCGTGCGCAGGACGAGGAAGCGGCCGAGTGTCAGCGCGTTTCCGGCCTCGGAGAGGGCGGATTCAACGGCGCTCCAAGCGCGAACTTCCGTGTCGATCAGTGTCGCGAACAGCGTGCATGTATCTGTTGCCATGCCCACTACCTTACGCGTAAATAATTGATATGTATGGTGTTTGTGAGGGGAAACTCGTTGAGTTTTTGACGAGATAGGCGTTCTTGTGCTGTTTGTGAGCGGCCCACAACTGTGTGTGGGGCGTGGTCGGCGGGACTCGGCGCGGTGCTACAGTGCGTGGTATCGGCGAGTGGCAAGCTCCGGGGCCCTCGCTCGACGCAAGTCAGTGCCCAGTCGTGGGTGCGTTTTCCCGGCGCGTGACGTGCATATCGATGAGGAGTGTTAAAGGTGCGGAAACGTCTCTACTCTCTGCTGGATGGTGATGGGGGAGCGGCGATGTGGTGCGGGCACGTCATGACCGTGCTCATTATCGCCAGCCTCCTTCCCCTGTGCTTCAAGGAATCCAGCCCCGTCCTCGAGACAATCGAGTACGCCTGCGTCCTCGTGTTCATCGCCGACTATCTGGCACGATGGGCGACGGCGGATCTGAAGCTCGGCAAGGGCGCATTGTCGTTCCTGATCTATCCCTTCACCCCCATGGCCGTCATCGACCTGCTGTCGATCCTGCCAGTCTTCAATGCCCTCAACGACGCGCCGCGCACGCTGCGAGTCCTCCGCCTGTTTCGGGCCCTGCGGCTGTTCAAGCTCATTCGCTACTCGAAGAGCGCCTCCGTCATCGCCGCCGTGTTCGAGAAAGAGAGGGAGGCGCTGCTCGCCGTCCTCGGCCTGGCCATCGGCTACATCCTCGTCAGCGCCCTCGCCATCTTTAACGTCGAGCCGGAAACCTTCAACACCTTCTTCGATGCCGTGTACTGGGCGGTCGTCTCCCTGACGACCGTCGGCTACGGCGACCTCTACCCCACCTCCGACGTGGGGCGTGCCATCGCCATGATCTCCTCGCTCATGGGCGTCGCCGTCGTTGCCCTGCCCTCGGGCATCCTCACGGCGGGCATGCTCGACGAGCTGCGCGGCGGCGGAGACGTCGGCGACTGATGTGCATGGACTTTTGTGGCTCTTCGCATTTGAGGGTGTAGGTGTTGTGGGCGGGGTTGGGCGTGTCGTGGCTGGGTAGGGGTCGAGGTCTTCCGATGATGGGGGTTCCTACACCGTCCATCTGAAAGACCTCGACATGGCCAATACTATCTTTGATCGCCCTGATCTGAGCGTGTTCACGCGCCTGGATGACCTGGGCCTAGAAGTGACGGGCCAGCGCGTTGAGGCAGACCATGCAGTGTTGGCGTGCCGTATTACGGGTGAGGACCGGTGGTGTCGACGCTGCGGGTGCCAGGGCATTTCTCGTGACACGGTGGTCAGGCGCTTAGCTCACGAGCCCTGCGGGTGGCGTCCCACGATCTTGCATGTGAGCGTGCGCCGCTACCGGTGCGAGACGTGTGCTCACGTGTGGCGTCAAGACATGAGTCAAGCGGCCGATCCGCGCGCGAAGCTCTCGCGTGCGGCGGTGCGCTGGGCGCTGACGGGCCTGGTGGTCCACCATCTGACGGTGGCGCGCGTCGCCCAGGCCCTCGGTGTGTCCTGGAAGAGCCGCCAATACTGCTGTCCTGGCTGAAGGGGCGCGCCTGCTGATCAATGATCCAGCACGGTGTGAAGGCGTGCGTGTCATTGGCGTGGATGAACACGTGTGGCGCCACACCCCCTACGGCGACAAATACGTCACCGTCATCTTGGACGTCACTCCCGTACGAGACCGTCGCGGTCCCTCCCGGCTCCTGGACATGGTCCCGGGCCGCTCCAAGCAGGTTTTCAAAACCTGGCTGGCCTCCCGCCCTGACACGTGGCGCGAACGCATTGAGATCGTCGCGATGGATGGATTCACCGGGTTCAAAAGCGCAGCCGCTGAAGAACTCCCCGGCGCGAGGGCAGTCATGGACCCCTTCCATGTCGTGCACCTGGCTGGCAACGCCTTGGATGAGTGCCGCAGACGCATTCAGCAAGAACTCCACCACCGGCGCGGGCGTGCCACCGACCCCCTATACAAGGCCCGCAGGATGTTACACACCAGATCCTGCCTGCTCACCCCACGCCAGCAGCACCAGATCCTCGACCTGTTCGCCAGCGATTACCACGTCGCCCTCGAAGTCACATGGAGCGTCTACCAGAACATCATCGACGCCTACCGCGCACCCGACACGGACGTGGGTAAGGCCCTGATGCAAGCCGAAATCAATACACTGACCTCCACACGCGTACCGAGGGGCCTAACCGAGCTCATCACGCTGGGCAGGACACTCAAACGCCGAGCCGGGGACATCCTGGCCTACTTCGATCATCCCCACACCAGCAACGGTCCTACCGAAGCCATCAACGGACGTCTCGAACACCTACGCGGATCCGCACTCGGACTTGCGAAACCTCACCAACTACATCACCCGAGCACTCCTCGAAACAGGAGGATTCAGACCCCAACTACACCCCCAATTATGAAGAGCCGGAAATCCGGGCATTGCACTGACGATGATTGCGGTGCACCGGGGGAATTACGTGCGGAATTATGGGGATAAACGAGGCCGGGGCCCGACCCACCCCTCACCGTGCGGTGAGCGAGTGGCCGAGCCCCGGCCTCGTCAATGAAAGCGTCAGATCAGGCCTCAGCCTGCGGCGCGGGGGAGCGATGGCGCTTCGAATACGCCTCGCCCTCCAGCTCCGAACCCGACGGTGCGGACGCGGGCGTCGCCGCCTCCAGGTTCGTGCCGCGCAGCTTCGAAATCAGGCGCATGCCGTGGTAGATCAGCAGAGCCGAGGCAGTACCCAGCGCGATGCCCTCGAAGGACATGTCGCCGATCTTCCACGTGAAGTTCGCAATCGCGACGATCAACGCGACCGCAGCGGTGTTCAGGTTCACCGGGTTGGAGAAATCCACGCGGTTCTGCACCCAAATACGCACGCCCAGCATGCCGATCATGCCGTACAGGACCGTGCCCGCGCCGCCGAGGACGCCCGGAGGAATCGTCGCAATCAGCGCGCCGAACTTCGGCAGCATCGACAGGACCAAGGCAACACCAGCCGCGATCAAGTACGCGGCCGTCGAGTACACGCGGGTCGCCGCCATAACGCCGATGTTCTCCGCGTAGGTCGTCGTACCCGAGCCGCCGCCGCTGCCAGCCAGCATCGTGGACAGACCATCCGCCATGAGCGCGCGTCCCGTCAGGTCGTCCATGTTCTCGCCCGTCATCGCGGACACGGACTTCACGTGGCCGACGTTCTCCGCGACCAGGATGAACACGACCGGCAGGAACAGGCCCAGGGTCGAGGGGGCAAAGCTTGGGGCCTGGAACTCGGGGAAGCCGATCCAAGCGGCCTTGCTCACGGTCGAGAAGTCGACCTGACCCTGGATAATCGCGGCCACGTAGCCGATCAGCACGCCGATCAGGATCGACAGACGACCCAGGATGCCCTTGAAGAGCACCGTCACGAGGCAGATCGACACGATCGTCACAACAGCAGTGATCGGGCCTTCCTTCACCCAGTTCCACGCGGCGGGCGCCAGGTTCAGGCCGATGAGAGCCACAATCGCACCCGTCACCACGGGCGGCATGACCGCGTCAATCCAGCGCACACCCGCGAAGTGAACGATCAAACCAACCGCAGCCAGCGTCGCACCCGTCGCAATGATGCCGCCGAGCGCGTAGGAGGAACCCATGGACGCCGACACCGCGGTAATCGGGGCGATCAGAGCGAACGAGGAACCCAGGTACGAGGGCAGACGGCCCGCCGTGATCAAGAAGAACAGCAGAGTGCCGATCGCGGTGAAAAAAAGCGTTGTCGACGGAGGGAAACCCGTCAACAACGGAACAAGGAACGTCGCACCAAACATTGCGACCACGTGCTGGGCGCCAATGCCAATAGTGCGCGGCCACGACAGTCGCTCACCCGGGAGGACGACGTCACCGGGATTAATGGACGTGCCGTTACCGTGAAGCTTCCAACGGAACAGCGAGGTCTTCGTTTCGCTCATAAGCGTACAAATCCGATCAGTTGATGGGCAGAATGGCCGTACCGGTCGGAATAACAGGGTAGCGCGTTCACCCCTGTAGTCGCAGGTTTCGCCACGCCTAAACCCCATGAGCGGCCAAAGTGTGGTGCACGCCCCTGCTGTTATGGAATAGTGGAGCACATGAGCCAGCCGTCCCCGAACGTCGCCCCCGCAGTCTCCAGCGTGCCCTGGGCGAACCCGGACACTGCCTCGCCGACTGCCGCCCCCGGCGACCGCTACGGCTACGCCCCCGAGAGCGTCGCCCGCCAAAGCGCGCCGGCCTCGTACGGCAGGTTCCCGGGCGTGGAATACGTCAACATCCAGGAGGTCTTCGCCGACGGCGGCTACACCTCCCCCAAGCCCATCACGAACCCCATGGCGAAAGTCGCCCTCTGGTTCGCCGTCTTCGGGGTCTTCGGCTTCACCCTCGTCGTCAGCATCGTTCTCGCGGTCATCGCTCTGATCCAGGCGCAGTCACTCCCCGAGCGCATCGGCTCGCGCGAGGCCATCGCCGCCCTCGTCTACGACGGCATCCTCGTCTTCGTTGGCCTCTCGATCTACCTGCTCGGGCTCTTCTAATCGACGAGGCCGGGGCCGCCTTCGCGGGTGCGGCTCGTGGGTGCGCCTTCGCAGGTGCGGCTTCGTGGGTGTGGCCAGGTGGGCGGTGGGTGAACTGACGTGCGCTCGCGGCGTCGATCTCACTGAGTGCCCTGGCCGATCATCGGCGGGCATGCGGCCTGCCTGCGCGAGCGGAGCACGCGTTTTCTGCGACATTCCAGGCCTGTGATCTGGTCCATTGGCCAGGATTGGCGCTGGGAGGCTTTTTTCGCTTATGATTGTCCGGCACGATGTGCACGGAGGATTCGCCTAGTGGCCTATGGCGCACGCTTGGAAAGCGTGTTGGGTGCAAGCCCTCGGGGGTTCGAATCCCCCATCCTCCGCCACCGGACCCCGGAACCTGCCCAGGTTCCGGGGTTTTCTTTGCGTTTGCAGCGAAAAGTCCCCATCGTAGGGTTATAGGACACTACGTGTTGCTAGAGTGTTGACTTTTCGTTGTGCTGGTGCGGGAAAGTCGGTGTTTTAGTTGGTTGGAGCCAACTATGAGGATGGACAAATCGTGTTGCTAGCAGGGTGACTTTTCGGCTTTGTTGCGCGGGAAAGTCATGTTTTTAGTTGGTCGTGTTTGCCTCTTTCCTGTGAATACTGCATCGTGCCCTGTGTGTGGCTGCCCCATGATCCGTCACGGTAAGACGTCAACAGGTCGTCAGCGCTGGCGGTGTAAGCCCTGTCAAATCACGACGCTGAACGACATCGACTCCACGGCGAAGCATCTTGATGAGTTCTTGGCCTGGCTGCTCAGTCGGCGCCGTCAGGCGGACATGCCTGGTGGGGGCCGCTCGTTTCGTCGGCGTTGTGAGCCGTTGTGGCAGTTATGGACGTTCAGCCCGATCATCGATGAGGTCCATGACGTCATCTTCGTCGACGGCATCCACCTGGGCCGCGGCGCCGTGGTCCTTATCGCCCAGACACCCGATTGTGTGCTGGGCTGGTACGCGGCCAGGAGCGAGAATTCCCGGGCCTGGGGCGCGCTCATGAGCCGGATCGCACCCCCGGCCCTGGTCGTGACCGACGGGGGCAGCGGGTTCGCGAAAGCCTGCAAGAGAATCTGGCCGACCACGCGCGTTCAACGCTGCACCTTCCACGCGTATTGTCGTATCCGCCAAGCCACCACAACGCGCCCCAAACTGCAGGCCTCGCGCAGCTTGTACGCTCTGGGGCGCCAGCTCACCCACGTGACAGACATTGATGGCGCCCAGGAATGGATAGGTGCCTACCAGGGGTGGTGCACGCGCTGGAAGGACTTCCTGGAGGAGAAAACACGCAGGCCTGAGGGGGGATGGGAATACACCCACGAACGGCTCGTACGGGCTCGTAACAGCCTCAACAAGCTCATCTCCCAGGGACTCCTGTTCACCTACCTGGACCCCACCTGGACACATCAGATGCCCGCGATGAC
Organism: Pauljensenia sp. UMB3104; assembly: GCF_030217285.1. Classification (NCBI taxonomy): domain Bacteria; kingdom Bacillati; phylum Actinomycetota; class Actinomycetes; order Actinomycetales; family Actinomycetaceae; genus Pauljensenia; species Pauljensenia sp. UMB3104. The sequence continues at coordinate 41,686 of NZ_JASONN010000011.1, forward strand.
CAACCAGATCGAAAGCACGAACGCGCGCCTACGCCAGATGCTGCGCGACCATCGCGGCATGCGCCTGACCCGACGTATGAAAGCAGTGTTTTGGTGGTGCTACATCCACTCAGCTCACCCGCAACCAGCAGCGAGGATCCTGGCGACCATGCCCACCGACGCAGCCCTCGAAAATGCCTGGTACCACGCCAGCCAAACCCACCAAGCCACCGGCATCATCCCCGGCTGGGGCGACGCAATCTGCTTCAACGAACTCCACCACACCACCCCCTACCACAACACCTGGGACTAACCCCAGCAACACGAAATGTCCTATAACCCCCATCGTAGGGGAGGGGCGTTGCTTCAACGAATCCGCGTTTTCCCCTTAGTTGTGGAACTTGAGGGGAAAAATAGGGGAACTAAGTACGAAATTAGTACGACACGGCGTGGCGGCCGGTGGGGAGCTTTCCTGCTTGTGTTGCGTGTAGCGCCGCCTGATCTCCGGCCGCCGCGTGGCCTGCCTCGTCGGGCCGGGCTGCTTGGTGTGCCCGTGGGCGGCGGCCCGCCCGCGCTGCGAGCCTTCGGCTCGGCGCGTCGCCTCGAAGCCCGGCCAGGCCCCGCAGGCCTCGCGTCGGCCTCCAATCGGGCGGGGCTTGTCGTGCTGTGAGCACCGCAGCCAGGCCCTGACTCCGCCCGCGGGCACCGCAGCCGGACCCAACAACTCCTGCATGTCACATGCGTCCGCAGCCGACCGACGCCAGAGCTAGGCTCCGCAGCCTGCGCGGTGACCGCCGACCGGGCGGGGCTTGCCTGACGGGCCCCGGCCTCGTCCTTCTAGACTCCGAGTCCCTCGACGATCTCTGCGCCCGGGAGCGCGGCGAGGACCTCGCCCGTCACGAACAACTTCGAGCGGCGCAGGCCCGAGCCGATGCAGCTCCAGCCGACCGCGCACGCCGAATCGATGAGGAGACGCCACGAGCCGGGCACGCCCACCGGCGTGATGCCGCCGTACTCCATGCCCGACGCCTCAACCGCGCGGTCCTGCGGCCAGAAGCTCGCCTTGCGCACGTCGAGGCGCTTCTTCACCACGTGATTGACGTCCGCGTTCGTCGTCGCGCGCACGACACACGCGGCGATGCGCTCCTCGCCCGCGCGCTTGCCCGCCACCAGGATGCAGTTCGACGACAGCGCCAGATCCATGCCGAACTCGCGCGTCATGACCTCCGTGTCCGCGAGCTCCGGGTCGATCGCGACGACGAGGGCCGACGAGGCCGTGGCCACCCCGCGCTCGGCCAGCGCGGTGAGAGCGGCCGCGACCGGCGGCGCGAGCAGATTCAGATTGTCCAGTGCGGGCACTGGCTCCAGAGAGCCGATGCCGGGAATGATGATGTCGCTCATGGTGTCAGGGTAGGCCTGTCGGCGTTGGAGTGTCTGGGGTGGCCGATGGGCAAGCCTGCGTGACGGCCGGGTGTGCGTCGGTGCCTGCGGTGTTCGGGGTCTGTGGTGTTCTGCGCCCGTGGTGTTCTGTGGCATGGTCGTCGCAGCTGCGCGCGCCGGGTGAAACCGTGTATGCTGAGGGTCGGTCCTCCGCGTGACGGTATCATCCGAACCTCCCCAGGGCAGGAATGCAGCAAGGATAAGGGTGCGCTGCCGGGTGCGCGGAGGATCTTTGTATATGCTGCTCGATCTTGGTCGGCTGAAGGACATGCTTCTTCAGTGTGGTTCAGGTCATGACTCTTGATTTTGCATCCTGACGAAGAGCGTGTAAGCTTATACCCAGCCAAACGGCAAAGCGCCCGTAGCTCAATGGATAGAGCATCTGATTACGGTTCAGAAGGTTGGGGGTTCGAGTCCCTTCGGGCGCGCAGCGGCCCCCCTCGGTGCGATCCACCGGTGGGGGTTCTGCGTTTTTGAAAAGCACTCCTTCGGGAGTGCTTTTTTCATGCCCAATGTATCCACGCGTTCGCGGCGGGGTCCGCGGGGTTAAGGGTTAAAGGACAAAACGTGGGGTTATAGGACGCTACGTGTTGCTGGAGTGTTGACTTTTCGTTGTGCTGGTGCGGAAAAGTTGGTGTTGAAGTTGGTTGGTGTCAACTATGAGAATGGACAAATCGTGTTGCTAGCAGGGTGACTTTTCGGCTTTTTCGCACGGGAAAGTCGTGGTTTCAGGTGGTTGTGTGTGCCTCGTTCCTGCGAATACTGCGTCGAACCCTGTGTATGGGCCCCTGGCACACGCGGGCCCGATGATCTGCAGGTGGGCCCGATGATATGCGTGTGGGCAGTGCTGCCCACGTCGATGTCTAGGGTTTTATGTGCGCACACAGAGGTTAACGTGCGGCCGCGCAGCTGAAGGCGTGACGGAACTCGTCCGGCATTGCCGCTGCGGAGCGTTTTCCGTGACAAAATTCGCCCGGCGTGGCCGGTTTGGGGTGCTCGCGTGACAAAATTCGCCCTGCTCGCCAAAATACGCGCATTTTGGGCCGTTTGGTGCATGCAGGGAGAGTTTTGTCCCGTTTTGGCTGCGAGCAAGCTGAGCGGGGAGAGTTTTGTCCCGCGGCCCGGTTGGAGGCCGCTGCACAACTTGTGGAGCACAGCGGTGAGATGTTGGGACTGGTCGCCGCGCCCGTGGGTGGGCAGCTCCCAGGCGTCAACACGCACGCGGATAGGTAATGAGCATGCGGATAGGTAACGAAGATTCGGGTAGCTAACGAGCATCCGGATAGGTTACGAACATCCGGATAGGTAACGAGCATGCGGATAGCTTATTAACCTATCCGGATGCGCATAACCTATCCGCGTGTGCACAACCTATCCGGATAGTGCTCAGACGGAGAGAGCTGTAGGGGCGGCAGCACGCGCACAGGGTTAGCTGCACGATCAGAAGCGGCTGCATCGCCGAAGGGGCCCGCTTTCAAAGCTCGCGGCGGTGGCGGGGCCCGGCTCCATTAATTCCGCATGCAATTCGATTGCGTGAACTTTCAACAAAGTCCAGAAACGTTGCAATTCCAACGCTGTGAATTCAATGTTTGAAATAGTTGTGAGTGAATTGCATGCGAAATTGGTGGTGGATCTGGGGATGAGGGGTGTGACGTATACGGGGTGGAGGTAGGGCCTGGCTGCAGTGCCCGTGGGCTGGCGGGGCCTGGCCGCAGCACCCGAGAGTGACGGCGATAACCACCCCAGAAAAAGTCGCACATAATTTCCGACGGTCATTTTTTGAGACCGCCCAAAAACGTTGCAATTCCAACGAGGCGATTTCAACGTTTGAACAACTTGCTGGGGAATTACGTGCGAAATTGATGGGAGAGCGGCCCGTGGAGCCACAAGCAGCCCGGCCCGGCAGGGCACATAGAGCAAAACCTTAGGAACTGGGCGGCGTCACGACCCACGGCTCGGTCGACAAGGAGCGCAGCCCCTCAATCCCCAGGGCGTCCGCGATGTCGGAGGCGCAGTGCGCCCCGGGCACTCCCAGGGAGGAACCGATAAACGACACGACGTCCTCGGTGGACCAGCCCAAGCCTCGTAGGTCTGAGAGGGTGACGGCGCCGTCGCGCTTAGCCAAGCGGGCCCCGGAGGGCGCGAGCGCGAGGGGCACGTGCGCGTACGTCGGCTCGGGCGCTCCGAGCAGGTGCGCGAGCTGCGCCTGCGCGGGCGCCTGGGAGAGCAGGTCGAAGCCGCGCACGACCTGGTCGACGCCCTGGTAGGCGTCGTCGACGACGGCCGCCAGGTTGTAGGCGGGCACGCCGTCTGCGCGGCGCACGACGAAGTGGTCGACGGGCCCGGTGTAGGAGCCGTGCAGCTCGTCGAACACCGTCCACTCGGGCGATGGCGCGGCCAGGCGCAGCGCGGGGGACCGCCCAGCGGCGGCCAGTGCCTCGCGCTTGGATGAACGCTCGTCCTCACTCAGGCGCAGGCACGTGCCCGGGTAGTGGCCGGGCGGCACGTGCGGCGCGGAGGCGGCCTCGCGGATGTCTCGGCGTGTGCAGTAGCACTCGAAGATGAGGCCGCGCGCGGCCAGCGACGCCAGGGCGGCCTCGTGCGCGTCGGCCCGCGCGGTTTGGATGAGGGGCTCGCCGTCCCAGTCGATGCCGATCGCTTCCAGGTCCTCGATCTGGCGTTGGGCGGACCCGGCGCGTTCCCGGTCGATGTCCTCGATGCGCAGGACGAAACGCCGCCCGGTCGTGCGCGCCCACGCCCACGCGAGAATCGCGGTGCGCAGGTTGCCCAGGTGGAAGTCGCCCGTGGGGGAGGGCGCGAATCGTCCGGTGTTCGTCATGCGCCCAGTGTACGAGGCTGGGGCCGCCCCCGGGATCCGCCTCCCCGTGCGTGAGGGCCGCAGGCGTACAGTGGGTGCATGGCGAGTTTTCGGGTGCCCAACTGGTTGGCGGTCTTCATGGGCGGCGTCGTGGGGACGGCGGCGCGTGCGGGCCTGGACGAGGTGGCGAAGGCCTCTCCCGTGCGCGGCCTTTTCCTGTCGTGGTCGACGCTGACGGTCAACGTGGTGGGCGCGTTCCTCCTGGGTGCACTGGCCGCGTGGGTGGCGGGGCGCCTCGCGCGCGGCGCGGGGGATCCGGCCTCGTTGAAGACTCTGAAGCTCCTGGTTGGCACGGGTTTCGCGGGCGCGTTCACGACGTACGGGACGTACATCGTCGCGTCGGTGGGCTACGTGTCGCTCAATGGCATTGTCGAGGCCGCCTCTCAGTCCCTGGGTCTCCTCGCCTTGGGCGGTGCGTGTGCCTGGGTGGGGATGCGCGTGGGGGAGCGGCTGTGCGGCCCCTCGGCGGCCTCAGCTGCCTCCTCGGCCTCTGCGACGTCCGTGAACGACGAGGAGGGCCGAGCATGAGCACAGCGACCTTCCTGTTTGTGGCCCTGGCTGGCGGCGTGGGCGCGTGCGCCCGCTTCTGGCTGGACCGAGGCGTGCAGCGCGCCCTGGACTCGTGGGGTGACCCGGCGGGGGCGAAGCTCGGCATCCTGGTGGTCAACGTGATCGGCTGCTTCCTGGCCGGTGCGGCCACTCAGCTTACTCCCGCAAGCATCATGCCGATCGTGTCGACGGGGTTCCTCGGTGGCTTCACGACGTTCTCGACCGCGCTCGTGGACGCGGTGACCCTGTGGGCGGACGGATTCCGAGGACGGAGCCTCGCTCTCGCGCTGGGCACCTGGGCGGCCTCCTGGGGCGCGGCCCTCGCGGGTATCGCTGTCGCGTGAGCGACCGGAACGCTGTTCCGGGTTTCGCGTGTTATCAGCATTGCGTGTTATCTGAGCACAGGCTTCTGTGATCTTTACTCGAAAATGTCGCATGCAATTCCCCTGCGTCTATTTCAGAATTTGAATTGTGATCGTTGGGATTGCAACGTTTTCTCGGATGCTAAGAAAAATGAGGGTACCCAAATTACCTGCGACTTTGGGAGGGACGAGGCCGGGGGTGGGATCAGGGAGGAGGAGATGCAGGGCGCTCGTGGGTATCGCGTGCGTCGGGTAGGGAGTTTTCCGCGTAACTACGGCCGCAATATGGGCTGTTCGGTGAGGGTTTAGCCACGATACGGAGTTTTGTAACAGCATTCCGAGCGCTGGCGCCGCTGGCCCTCATATGCTGATGATGCGGGCCGTGGGGCCCAGTAACGGAGAAGCATATGATTGACCTCACCGGGGTGTCCAAGGTCTACCCCGTGAAAAGCGGCGGCCAAGTCGTCGCGCTCGATGGGGTGAACCTGCACGTCGATCGCGGTTCGATCCACGGGATCGTCGGCCGTTCTGGTGCGGGTAAGTCCACGCTCATCAGGTGTCTGACGGCGCTCGAGAAGCCTACCGAGGGCCGCATCGTCGTCGACGGCCTCGACCTGTCGACACTGTCGGGTTCCGCGCTGCGCGCCGCCCGTCGCCGCATCGGCATGGTGTTCCAGGCCGCGAACCTCCTGGATGCGCGCACTGCCGCGGATAACATCGGCTACCCGCTCAAGCTCGCGGGTGTGCCCGCCGCAAAGCGTCGTCAGCGCGTCGAGGAGCTCCTGGCCCTCGTTGGCCTCGAAGGCCGAGGCGACTCCTACCCGTCTCAGCTGTCGGGTGGCCAGCGTCAGCGCGTCGGCATTGCCCGCGCCCTGGCCGATGACCCGGCCGTGCTCCTGTGTGACGAGCCGACGAGTGCGCTCGACACGGAGTCGACCGCCCAGATCCTCTCCCTGCTGCGCCACGTGCGCGACGTCGCCGGTGTCACCGTCGTCATCATTACCCACGAGATGGCCGTCGTCCGCGAGATCTGTGACTCCGTGACCCTCCTCGGCCACGGCCAGGTCCTGCAGACCGGTCCCCTCGAAGAGGTCGTGGCCGACCCCTCGACTCCGCTGGCCCGCGAACTGGTCCCCATGCCCGTTGTGGAGTCCGTCCCCGCCCCCGGGGCTACGAGCCTGGATGGCCTGACGAAGAGCACCGTCCTCCTCGACGTCGTCTTCACCTCGCACCCGGGTGTGCCCACGGGCGCCACGGTGCTGCACCTGGCCTCGTCCATGGGCGCGGACGTGACCGCGGGAACCTTCGAGTCCCTCGGCAGCGTGCAGGTGGGTCGCCTGGCCCTCACCGTCCCCGCGTACCACGCCGACAAGATCATCGAGCAGCTGCGTAAGAACAACGTTCACGCGGAAGTGAGGACCCAATGACCACCGCATACCTCGCCGCCGCGACCGCCGCGCAGGCGCTCCAGTCGACGGGCAAGGGCGACCCGACGTGGCTCGACAACCCGGCGCTGACCCAGAAGTTCGGTCCGGCGATCCTCGAGACCCTCATGATGACGGGCCTGTCCACGCTCTTCGCGGTCATCATCGGAACGCTCCTCGGCCTCCTCCTCGTGCAGACCGGCAAGGGTGGCCTCACCCCCAACAAGGGCGTGTACCAGGCCGTGTCCTTCGTCGTGAACATCGTGCGCTCCCTGCCCTTCATCATCGGCATCATCATGCTGATCCCGCTGACGAAGCTGCTCGTTGGCAAGTCCACGGGTTCGCTTGCGACCGTCGTGCCGCTCGTCATTCTCTCCGCGCCCTTCTTCGCGCGCCTCGTGGAGACGAACCTCCTGGCCGTCGACCCCGGCAAGGTCGAGGCCGCCCAGATGATGGGTGCCTCCAACCGGCAGATCCGTTGGGGCGTCCTCATTCGCGAGGCCATGCCCGCCCTTATCCAGTCGATCACGACGCTGGCGATCACCCTGATCGGCTACTCCGCGATGGCGGGCGCCGTCGGCGGCGGAGGCCTGGGCCAGATGGCCATCAACTACGGCTACAACCGCTGGCAGGACGACGTCATGATTTCGACCGTCGTCGCCATCATCGTCATCGTGCAGATCATTCAGCTGATCGGCGACCTCCTTTCGCGCCTGGTTGACCACCGCGCGCGCTGACAGACCACGGTCGGGCCGCCGGCCTCGACTATCCGTCCCATCCAGTACACAGAAGAAAAGAGAACCACCATGCGTCATCGCTTCCTCGCAGCCATCGGCCTGGCGGCCGTCGCCTCCCTGGGCCTGGCGGCCTGCGGCGGCTCCGGCTCCTCCTCGGATGCGTCCGGCTCCGGCTCCTCCTCGGACGTCGTGACCCTGACCGTGGGCGCGACCCCCTCGCCCCACGCGAAGATCCTCACCTACATCAACGACAACCTGGCCGAGGCCGAGGGCATCAAGCTGAACATCGTTGAGTACACCGACTACGTCCAGCCCAACACCGCGCTGAACGACGGCGACCTGGACGCCAACTTCTACCAGACCGTCCCCTACCTGGAGAACGCGGAGAAGCAGTTCGGCTACGACTTCGAGGCCGGCGAGGGCATCCACCTCGAGCCCCTCGGCGTGTTCTCCAACAAGCACAAGTCCCTCGATGAGCTGCCCGACGGTGGCACGATCGGCATCATCTCCGACACGGCTAACCAGTCGCGTGCGCTCAAGCTCCTGGCCACGCAGGGCCTCGTCTCGATCCCCGAGGGCGACGGTGACGTCAACATCAACACCGTCACCAAGCTGAAGAACTTCGACTTCCGTGAGGTTGAGGGCCCGCAGCTGGTCCGCTCGCTCGATGACTTCGACTACGCGGTCATCAACGGCAACTTCGCCCAGGAGGGCGGCAAGTCCATCTCCGGCGACGCGCTCGTCGTCGAGTCCCCCGTGGACAACCCGGCCGTGAACGTCCTCGTGTGGAAGAAGGACACCAAGAAGGCTGACGCGATCGCCAAGCTCGAGAAGCTCCTGCACTCCGATCAGGTGAAGCAGTACATCGAGCAGACCTGGTCGGATGGCTCGGTCATTCCGGCGTTCTGATTGACTCTGATTGACGAGGCCGGGGCGCGCAGGCGCCGAGGCTGACGGAACGCGGGGCCGAAAGGCTCGCAGAGATAACGGGTGGCCCCCGGAACCCATGGGTTCCGGGGGCCACCCGTATGTCCGCGTGAGCGGCGATCAGTTGGTGCGAGACTCGAGCGGGAACTCGGCGTCCGGCTCGTGCGTGATGCGGTTGCGCATGTCGCGGCGGAAGACTTCGATGACCCACAGCCAGATGATGTGGCCGAAGAACTCCGAGAAGTGCTCTGCGAAGGGCTGGTTCCAGGGCGCCGGGACGGTGCCCATCAGCGGCATGAGGACGACGTGGAAGGCCACGTAGACGAAGATACCGAAGGCGGCACCCTGCCAGAGCTTGATCTGCGGGAAGCGCTCGGCGAGCACGCAGTAGATGATCGCGAAGGCGATCGAGAACGAGAAGTGGACGATGAAGGAGATCCAGGGGAGTCCTTCGTTACCGTTGAAGGTGTAGGACAGGTGCGTGACGCTCTCCGGGACGCCCAGCTGCTGGAGCAGCTCCTGGGGCGGGTTGGTGGCGTTGCGCTCGGGCGTGCGCGGAGGCAGCGGCACCTCCCAGCCGAACTTGACGATAGCGGAGACGATGCCGCCGAGAACACCTGCGATTGCTGCGACGCCGTAGCGGCGGCGCTTGGGATTGGTCTGAATCAGTGCCATAGGACAAGCATGAGACGCTCACGTGGCATTTTCGAGGCTGACGAACTCTTAGCGGTTAAGGTCACATAAGGCTGTCATCAGGGAAAATAGGCTACAAATAGCCAAGACGGTTAGTTTATATGTTGATTAATAAGTAAATACGAGGGGTGGTGGCGGGACCTGGGTACCGCCACCACCCCTTGCGTGGCGTTAGCTGCGTCGCATCCCTCGGCGCGGTGACGCGTCAGGGGTGCGCGCCTCGTCAGTCGATGATGCCGTACAGGCGGTCGCCCGCGTCACCCAGGCCGGGGACGATGTAGGACTTCTCGTTGAGGTGATCGTCGACAGTGGCGACGACGACGTTCACGTCGGCGCGGTCGCCGATCGCCTCCTCAAGCGTCTTGATGCCCTCGGGCGCAGCCAGGATACACACGCAGGTGACGTCCTTCGCGCCGCGCTCGAAGAGGTAGTTGGTGGCGGCGACCATGGTGTGGCCGGTGGCCAGCATGGGGTCGAGAATGAAGCACTGGCGGCCCGACAGGTCTTCCGGCAGGCGGTTCGCGTAGGTCTCGATCTCGAGGGTGTCCTCGTCGCGGCGCATGCCCAGGAAGCCGACCTCGGCCGTGGGCAGCATGCGGGTCATGCCCTCGAGCATGCCCAGGCCTGCGCGCAGGACGGGCACGACGATCGGGCGGGGCTCGGAGAGCTTGAGGCCAACCGTGGGGGCAACGGGGGTCTCAATGGGGGTCTCGGTGACGGCCACCTCGCGGGTCGCCTCGTAGGCGAGCAGGGTGACCAGTTCGTCTACGAGCTGGCGGAACGTCGCCGACGGCGTTTCGCGATCGCGCAGAACGGTGAGCTTGTGGGTGATCAGGGGGTGATTGGCAACGTGGAGGCGCATGGTTATAGGCTACCTTGTTCGCCCGCGAGTGTGCACCCTGGTGCGCCGGGGACGAGGCCGTGGCGGGTTCTCTGCTCGGTGCGCCTTTCGGTTGGTCGGGCATCGCGTCCGGATGTGGACGATGTCAAACTCACGAGTCACATGAAGCTCACAAGCCACTGTGGACTCCAACTACCCCAACACTGATTTGGCCGGTAAGCTAGTAGGGTGACCGTGAATGAGCAGTACCGCGAAGCAATGGGCAAGGCCCTCTTCCTGGCCAACCGCGCCCGCGAGACGGGAGATGTCCCCGTCGGGGCCGTCGTCGTCGACGAAAACGGCCGGATCATCGGCCGCGGGTGGAACTGCCGCGAGGCGCACCACGATCCCGCAGGTCACGCCGAAATCGTTGCGCTGCGTGAGGCTGGCCGCGCCAGGGGAACCTGGCGCCTGACGGGCTGCACGCTCGTCGTCACCCTCGAGCCCTGCACGATGTGTGCGGGCGCTATTCTCGCCTCCCGCGTTGATCGCGTCGTCTTCGGCGCGTGGGACCCGAAGGCAGGCGCGGCGGGTTCCCTGCGCGACGTCCTGCGCGACGCCCGGATGCCCCACCCGACCGAGGTTATTGGCGGAGTCCTCGCCCAAGAGGCCGCCATGCAGCTGCGTTCCTTCTTCCTCGGTTGCCGCAGCGCTGACGAAATGCCCGTCGTCCAGGCGCCCGTCCACGAGCCCGACGACATCCCCGCGCCCCTCGTCGTCCCCTACGAGGAGGATGAGGCACCCACGTCGGCGCGCGCACACGAACAGGCGAGCGAGAAGGCTCCTCGCCATGAGGGGGTCCCCGCTCAGCTCGTAACACCCGAAGCGCCCGTCGCGCCCGTCGTCCCCGCTCCCCCGGTCGTGGCTGAGGCCCCGGTGGCCCCCTCCCACTCCGTCCATACGCCCAGCCGTCACCGTGGCACGCAGGCCTCGCCCCTGCCTCGTCGAGCGGGCCGCCCCTTCTCCGAGCGCGTCTCCGGCAACGCCGACGACCCCGCCGACATTCCCGCCGACGAAAGCGTCGCGCCCGCGCCGCAGACCCCACCCTCGCAGCCGCCCTACCGCAGTGCCGCCCCGGTCATGCCGGCCGTGTCACCCGACACGACGCGCGGCCCCATCACGCGCTCCGTCCCCCGCATCCGCCCCGTCCACGTGCGCCCCACCGCGACCGTGCCCGAGGGGCTCTACACGCCCGCTCAGCCGGGCCGCCCGCTCGTCCAACCGCTGCGTGAGAGCGCTCCCCGGCCTCCGGCCCCCACGCCCGCGCCAGTAGCGGATGAGCCGATCCCCGCGCCGCCCGTGTTCCCCCAGCGCGCCCAAAAACGCACGAGTGAGCGCCCGCAGCGGCCCCTCCCGCAGGCCTTCGAGCCCGAACCCGCGCGCCGCGTCGACTACGAGCTGTCCCCGCGCCAGTTCAACGACGTCGACCCCATCACCTCCGGGATTCGCGTGCGCCGCTCCGGGCGTCGCCGCGGCAACGCGCGCCACTGACATGATCCCCGCACGCGTCATCACGGTCTCCGACCGCTGCTCCGCCGGCGTCGCCGAGGACCTCTCTGGCCCCCTCGCCGCGCGTCTTCTCGCAGAGCACGACATCGAGGCGTCGGTCGAGATCGTCCCCGACGAGGTCGATGCCATCCGCGCTGCGATCACCGCGGCCGTGGAGGACGGGGCCCGTTTCGTCTTCACGACCGGAGGCACCGGCCTCGCCCCCCGCGACGTCACCCCCGAGGCGACCGAGCCGCTCCTCGTGACGCGCATCGACGGCCTCGCCGACGCGATTCGGCGCCGCGGCGAAGAAAAGGTTGCATCCGCCGCCCTCTCGCGAGGCCTCGTCGGCGTGACCGCGCGTTCGCCCGAGGGCGCCCTCGTCGTCAACGCTCCCGGCTCGCGTGGCGGCGTCACCGACACCGTGGCCGTCATCGGCCCGCTCGTCGCCCACATCATCGACCAGCTCGCGGGCGGCGACCACCCGCGCGCGTAACGGCCTCTGCTGAGACGACCAGGCCGCCCGGCACGTGTGTGCTGCGGGCGGCCTCCTCGTACAGCGGCGGCGTCAGTCCTGCGGGTCCTCCGGGCGCACCCAGTCGCCGCTGCGACCACCCGACTTCGCCACGATCTTCGCCTCGCGGATGCGGGCGGAGCGATCCACGCCCTTGACCATGTCCACGATCGCCAGCGCCGCGACCGTCACCGAGGTCAGCGCCTCCATCTCCACGCCCGTGCGGTCAGCCGTGCGCACGGTCGCGCGAATCGCCACGTGGTCCTCCTCCAGGCTCAGGTCCACCGCGCAGCCGTGCACGCCGATCGTGTGTGCCAGGGGTAGCAGCTCGGGGACGCGCTTCGCCGCGGAAATACCGGCCACGCGGGCCACCGCCAGCACGTCGCCCTTCGGGACAGTGCCGTCGCGCAGGGCCTGCATGACCTCGGGCGAGCAATCCACGCGACACACGGCGCTCGCCTGGCGCACGGTCGGGGTCTTCGCCGTCACGTCCACCATGTAGGCGGCGCCGTCCTCGTTCAGATGTGTAAACTTCACGGTTTTCCTCTCGTTATATGTCACTAGCGGGGTCAGCCCACGAGCGGGACGACCGCCAGCTCCTGGCCGACCTCAACCTGCTCAACGTCCGGTAAGACCACGCCGATCGCCTCCGCATTCGCCAGCGAAGCCACCAGGTGCGACTTCGACCCCAGGGGGTGCACCGGCTCCACCCAGCGGGCCCCGGCCTCGTCTCCCTCTCCGGAAATGAAACGAAGCGGAATGAACTGCATCTTTCCAGACGGGGAGTCCCACCCGGTGTGAGCGCGGGCGAGGACGCCGCTCGGGGCGGTCGCGCCGCGCTCGGGAGCGACGAGGCCCGACATGACCGCCAGCACGCCCGCAACGTACATGTGGAACGTCGTAAAAACCGACACCGGGTTACCGGGCAGGCAGATGACCGGCGTCTCGCGGCCGCCCGGGCCCACCGGCGTGGACCCCACGCCCTGCGGGCCGCCCGGCTGCTGGGCGACGTGATGGAAGCCCGCGTCAGTGCCGAGGGTCAGACGCACGACCTCGTATGCGCCCGCCGAAATGCCGCCTGCGGTCAGCACCAGGTCGGCCTCCGGGGCTTCGTTGAGGGCCTGGCGCAGCTCCGCCGGGGTGTCTCCCGTACGCAGGTGGGCGACGACGCGTCCGCCGGCCTCCTCGACGAGGCCGCGCAGCAGGATGCCGTTCGAATCGGGAATCTGGCCGCGCTCGAGAGCCTCACCGGCCTGCTTCAGTTCCGTGCCCGTCGACACAACGATGACGCGCGGTCGGGGCAGGACCGTCAGGGTGCCGTGCCCGACCGAGGCAGCGGCCGACAGGGCCGTCCCATCCAGGACGCGTCCCGCCTCCAGGACCGGGGAACCCACCGCGAGGGCCTCGCCGGCAACGCGCACGTTCTCGCCCAGCTTCGGGGCGACGCGGATCTCCACCGTCTCGGGCGCCTGCGCGATGCCCGCCGCGTGGTCCGTGTCCTCGACTTTCACGACAGTGTCGGCACCAGCCGGGATGGGGGCGCCCGTCATGATGCGCCACGCCTGCCCCTTCTCAAGGCGATTCTCGCGGGTGTCGCCCGCCGGAATATCACCGGCGACGGGCAGTGTCCACGGTCCCTCGCCCTCCAGGTCCTCGCGACGCACCGCAAACCCGTCCATCGCGGAATTCGTGAACGGTGGCAGTGGGATCAACGAGCTGATGTCGACGGCCAGGCGGCGACCCAGGCACTCCTCGACGGGAAGCGTCTCGTGGGGGAGAACGTGGCTGAGTGCCAGTGCCTCAATCAGCTCGCGATGCTGCGCAGTAGACAGGGTGGGATCGTGCATGTGTCCAGTGTAGGGCCAGGTGGCGTGGGGGAGGCGTGCGGGGATGTTTGCTTTGCGCGCGATGGATGAGGAGTGGGCTGGGTTGGGTGGTTGCAGCTCGTTTCAACGGCCTGGATATGGGAGGCTGGGGGATTTGCGCCATCCAAGGGCTCGACACGCCGGCGACACGCCGTGACGGGGCTTCTAATGCTGCCAAACCCCCACGTGCGCCTTCGTGGGTGACGCGTCGGGCGCAATATCCTGAGTCTGTGCCGTGTGGAGGGATGGTGGCTGCATAATTCTCGCTTGACCACGCTGATTGGGCTCCGGTGCCTGTCTCGTTTCTCTCAACGACGAGGCCGGGGCCGCATGATGCCGTTCGGGCTCGGTTTTTCGAGGGGCGAACACAGGGCAAATCGCGGTAGGGTTGCGCCATGTCTGTCGAGTTCGTTTCCGCCTCTCAGGCGGCAGATGCGGTGGCGTGTGACGCGCCGCTGCGGCTCGTCGACACCTTCGGGCGCGTCGCCCGAGACCTGCGCGTCTCGCTCACCGACCGCTGCAACCTGCGCTGCTCCTACTGCATGCCCCCCGAAGGCCTGGACTGGCTGCCCACCGAGGACACTCTGACAGATGACGAGGTCGTGCGCCTCATTCGTATCGGTGTGGACATGCTGGGGATCCGCCAGGTGCGCTTCACGGGAGGTGAGCCGCTCCTGCGCCGAGGCCTCGAGGGGATCATCACCGAGTGCTCCCACCTGCGCACCGACGAGGGGAAGCCGCTCGACCTGGCTCTGACGACGAATGCGCTGGGCCTGGCCAAGCGCGCCCAGGGCCTGAAGGATGCGGGCCTGAATCGCGTCAACATTTCGCTCGATTCTTTGGATCCCGAGCATTTCGCGGCGATCACCCGCCGCGACCGCCTCGCTGACGTCCTCGAGGGGATCGAGGCTGCCGCCCGCGCGGGCTTGAGTCCCATCAAGGTCAACACCCTCGTGCTGCGCGGCATGAACGAGGCCGACCTGCCCGACCTGGTCGACTACTGCCTGGACCGAGGCATTGAGCTGCGCGTCATCGAGCAGATGCCGATCGGCCCGGCGGACACCTGGGATCGGCAGAACATCATGACGGCCGACGAGATCCTGCACATTATGGGGACCCGCCACACGCTGACTCCCGCGCCGCGCGAGGATCCGCACTCGCCGGCGGGACGCTGGATCGTCGACGGTGATCCGAGCAAGAGGCTCGGCGTCATCGCCTCCGTGTCTGACCCGTTCTGCAATGCCTGCGACCGCACGCGCCTCACGTCTGACGGCATGGTGCGTTCCTGCCTGTTTTCCACCGAGGAGACATCGCTGCGCGACCTGCTGCGTGGAGGTGGAGACGACGCCCAGATTGCGGCCCGATGGGCCGATGCGATGTGGACGAAGCCGGCCGCGCACGGCCTCAATCTCGACGCTTTTGCGCGCCCGTCGCGCACGATGAGTCGTATTGGTGGGTAACCTCCCTTAAATTCCGTAATGCCGGTGTTTTCTAACGGCGGTCAATTGTGGTCTTGTTGTCCGCCGTATCTTGCCTTGTAGGAGGACTTTTCCCAACGTTTCCAAGGGTGATGTACGTCCCAATGAGTTCGTGTGGGTTACGTCATTTCCATTGGTAGCCTCCGTGTTAAAGAATGTCCGGCGTGCGCCCGCGCCCGGACGCCCTTCAGACACGAGGAGAGCCATGAGCGCGACCGAACCCGCGGCCAAGAAGAGCCGCTACCTGCTCACTGACTGGAACCCCAACGACGAGTCCAAGTGGGACTCGAAGCTCGCGTGGCGCACGCTGTGGATCACGACCTACTCGCTGATCCTCGCCTTCTGCGTGTGGTTCCTGCCCAGCGCCATCGCGCCGAAGCTGACGCTTCTTGGCTTCGATCTGAACAAGTCGCAGCTGTACTGGCTCACCGCTCTGCCTGGCCTCGCGGCCGGCATCCTGCGCCTCATCTACATGTTCCTGCCCCCGCTCATCGGCACCCGCAAGCTCGTGGGTATCACCTCCCTGCTGTGCATCCTGCCCATGGCCGGCTGGTTCTACGTCGTCCAGGACAACACAACCCCCTACTGGGTCCTGCTGACCCTGGCCTTCATGTGTGGCATCGGCGGCGGCTCGTTCTCCGGCTACATGCCCTCCACCGGCTACTTCTTCCCCAAGCGCCTCTCCGGCACGGCCCTCGGCCTGCAGGGCGGCATCGGTAACCTCGGTATGTCCGTCATCCAGCTGGTCGGCCCCATCCTCATGGGCTTTGGCCTCTTCGGCATGACCTGGCTGGCTCCGCAGACGCAGGCCAGTGGCGACCACGCGGGTGAGAGCATCTGGGTCTACAACGCTGCGGTCTTCTTCATTCCGTGGTGCCTCGTCGCCGCGATCCTCGCCTTTATCTGGCTGCGCGACGTGCCCGTCAAGGCCAACATCAAGCAGCAGCTGGACATCTTCTCCAACCCCAACACCTGGTACATGACCATCCTCTACGTCATGACCTTCGGTCTGTTCTCCGGCTTCTCCGCCGTCTTCGCTCTCCTCATTAACAATCAGTTCGGTGGTGACTCCACCCTCGGCCTGAGTGTCAAGGGCGCGACCTTCGCCTTCCTCGGTCCTCTCATCGGCTCGATCATCCGCATGTCCTGGGGCATCTTCTGCGACCGCATGGGCGGCGCCATCTGGACCTTCATCTCCGGCGTCGGCATGGCGATCACCCTGGGCGGCATCGCCTGGGTCCTGTACAACCCCACCGGTTGGACCGACTTCTACATCTTCATGGCGCTCATGCTCACCATGTTCCTGTTCTCCGGCTTCGGCAACGCCGGCACCTTCAAGCAGATGCCGATGATCATGCCGGCCCGCCAGGCCGGCGGCGCCATCGGCTTCACCTCCGCCATCGCATCCCTCGGCCCCTTCCTCGTCGGCGTCGCCCTCTCTGCGGTCGGCACTGGCGGTGCATGGGCCTTCTTCCTGGGCTGCGCCATCTTCTGCGCCCTGTGCTCGGTCCTGTGCTGGATCATGTACGCGCGCAAGAACGCCCCGTTCCCCGGCTGATCCACCCGGCACTGCGTGGTGCCAGCGGACCTGCCACTGCCTCGTCAATCGACTCTTAGGAGCACCCCATGACGAATCTCGAATCCGATATGACCTTCCCGACCTACGGCGGCGAGGTTAAGCCCGCGACCGGCGCGACCCTGTTCGCGCTCGGCTCGTGGCTGCGTCGCGGCAAGGCCTCCGCCGACGCGCGCCAGCTCTTCCTTGAGGGCGGCCGCGAAGGCGACTCCTTCTACCGCGACCGCTGGAGCTACGACAAGATCGTGCGCTCCACCCATGGCGTGAACTGCACGGGCTCGTGCTCGTGGAAGATCTACGTCAAGGACGGCGTCATTACCTGGGAAACCCAGCAGACTGACTACCCGTCAACCGGCGCGGACATGCCCGAGTACGAGCCCCGCGGCTGCCCGCGTGGCGCGGCGTTCTCGTGGTACGAGTACTCGCCGACCCGTATCAAGTACCCCTACGTGCGCGGCGTCCTGCTCGACATGTTCCGCGAGGCCAAGAAGCGCCTCGGCGATCCCGTCGACGCGTGGGCCGCGGTCGTCGAGGACCCGGAGAAGGCGCGCGCCTACAAGTCGCAGCGTGGCCGCGGCGGCATGGTCCGCGTGTCGTGGGAAGAGGCGATGGAGATCGTCGCCGCCGCCTACGTGCACACGATCAAGCAGTACGGCCCGGACCGCATCGCCGGCTTCTCGGTGATCCCCGCCATGTCGATGATCTCCTACGGTGCGGGCTCCCGCTTCCACGAGCTCATCGGCGCCACGATGCTGTCCTTCTACGACTGGTACGCGGACCTGCCTCCAGCCTCGCCTCAGGTGTTCGGCGACCAGACCGACGTGCCCGAGGCCGGCGACTGGTTCAACTCGCAGTACCTCATCATGTGGGGCACCAACCTGCCGCTGACCCGTACCCCCGACGCCCACTTCATGGCCGAGGCCCGCTACCACGGCCAGAAGGTCGTCGTCGTGTCCCCGGACTTCGCGGACAACACGAAGTTCGCGGACGACTGGTTGCGCGTCCAGCCCGGCACGGACGGTGCCCTGGCCCAGGCCATGGGTCACGTCATCCTCAAGGAATTCCACGTCGGCAAGCGCGAGCCCATGTTCCTCGATTACATGAAGCGCTACACCGACGGTCCGTTCCTCGTGGAGATCGGCGAGGTCGGCGACGGTGCCCACGAGGGCATCGCCCCGACGACGCTGGTCCCCGGCAAGTTCCTCACGGCCGCCAAGATGCCCGAGGGCACGACCGAGCGCACCGAGAACAACGAGTTCCGTCCCCTCGTCATCGAGGCCGACGGCACGGTCAAGGACCCGGGCGGCACGCTCGCCGATCGCTTCGGCGAGGAGGGCGCAGGCCACTGGAACCTCAACCTCGACGGCGTCGAGCCGGTCCTGTCCATCATGGACACGAACGAGTGGGGGGGCGTCGAGATCGCCCTGCCGCGCTTCGATCTGCCGGCAGCTGACGGTCAGGCCTCGGTCGGCGGCGGCTACGTCCTGCGTGGCGTGCCCGCGCGCCGCGTGAACGGCCGCCTCGTGACGACCGTGTTCGACATCATGCTGGCCCACTACGCGGTTGAGCGCGAGGGCCTGCCGGGCCAGTGGCCCACCGACTACATGGACGCCTCCACGCCGGGCACCCCCGCGTGGCAGGAGGAGTTCACCTCGGTTCCCGCCGGAGCCGCCATCAAGATCGGTCGCGAGTTCGCGCAGAACGCGGTCGAAACCAAGGGCCGTTCCATGATCCTCATGGGCGCCGGCACGAACCACTACTACCACTCCGACCAGATGTACCGGACGTTCCTGGCGCTCACGGAAATGTGTGGCACCCAGGGCCGCAACGGCGGCGGCTGGGCCCACTACGTGGGTCAGGAGAAGGTCCGCCCGATCATGGGCTGGGGCTCCTTCACCTTCGCCCTGGACTGGGCGCGCCCGCCGCGTCAGATGATCTCCACCGGCTGGTACTACATGACCACCGACCAGTGGCGCTACGACGGGGCCCCGGCCTCGGCGATGGCGAACCCGATCAAGTCCTCGCACCTGGACGGCAAGCAGCTGGTCGACACGCTCGTCGAGTCGGTTCAGCGCGGCTGGATGCCCTGCTACCCGACGTTCTCCAAGGGTTCGACCCAGCTGGGTCGCGAGGCCGCCGAGGCGGGCATGGCTCCGGCGCAGTACGTGTCCCAGGAGCTGCGTGAGGGCCGCCTCCAGTTCGCGATCGAGGACCCGGACGCCCACCACAACGTCCCGAAGATCCTCGCGAACTGGCGCACGAACCTGCTCGGCTCGTCCGCGAAGGGCACCGAGTTCTTCCTGCGTCACATGCTGGGCACCGGCAACGAGGTCAACGCGCAGGAGCTGCCCGAGGGCTCCCGTCCCGCGACCGTCAACTGGCGTGACGCTCACCCCGGCAAGCTCGACCTCATGTGGGTCGCGGACTTCCGTAACACCTCGACGACGCTGCACTCCGACGTCGTGCTGCCGGCCGCCACGTGGTACGAGAAGCACGACCTGTCCTCCACGGACATGCACCCCTTCATGCACTGCTTCGACGAGGCCGTGAACCCGCCGTGGGAGGCGCGCACCGACTTCGAGGTGTTCCAGACGCTGGCACACCTCGTGGGACGCATGGCCGCCGACCACCTGGGAACGCAGACGGACGTCGTCGCCGTCCCGCTGGGTCACGACTCCCCGGACGCCATGACCATGGCGAGCGGCGTCGTCCCCGAGCAGACGTGGACGCCCGGCAAGACCATGCCGAAGCTCGTTCCGATCGAGCGCGACTACACGCAGGTCGGCTACAAGTTCGACCGCATGGGTCCGCTCCTGGAAAAGGCTGGCCTGGCCGCCAAGGGCGTTGCGTTCAACGTCCAGGAGGCCTTCGAGGAGCTCGGCGACCTCAACGGCCGCGCCCCCATGGACGGCAACGCCGGCGAGGGTGCGCCCCTGTGCGACACCGCGATCAAGGCGGCGAACATGGCGCTGCGCTTCTCGGGCACCACGAACGGCTCGCTGGCCGTTCAGGGCTTCCGCACGCTGGAAAAGCGCGTCGGCAACGAGATGGCGTTCCTGGCTGAGGGTGACGAGGAAAAGAAGATCACCTACCAGGACACCGTCCTGCAGCCGCGGTCCGTCATCACCAGCCCCGAGTGGTCGGGCTCCGAGCACGGCGGGCGCCGCTACAGCGCCTTCGTGCAGAACGTCGAGTGCCGCAAGCCGTGGCACACGCTCACGGGTCGCCCGCAGTTCTACATCGACCACGACTGGATGATGGACATGGGCGAGTCCCTGCCGATCTTCCGTCCCCCGCTCGACCTGGCGCACATCTACGGTGAGCGCCCCGTCGGCGACCATCGTCCCGGTCAGCCGGGTCAGGCCGAGGTCGCGGTGCGCTACCTGACGGTCCACAACAAGTGGGCCATCCACTCCCAGTACTACGACAACCCGTACATGCTGACGCTGGGTCGTGGTGGCCAGACGGTGTGGATGAGCCCGCAGGACGCCGAGAAGATCGGCGTGCGCGACAACGAGTGGATCGAGGCGAAGAACCGTAACGGTACCGTGTCGGCTCGCGCTGTTGTCTCCCACCGCATCCCGGAGGGCACGGTGTTCATGCACCACGCCCAGGATCGCCAGATCAACACCCCGCTGAACGAGGAATCCGGCAAGCGCGGCGGCACGCACAACTCGCTGACACGAATCTTTATTAAGCCGACCCACCTGGCCGGCGGATACGCGCAGTTCGCCTACGCGTTCAACTACTACGGTCCCACCGGCAATAACCGCGACGAGGTCACGGTTATCCGCCGCCGCTCCCAGGAGGTGCAGTTCTGATGAAGGTCATGGCTCAGATCGCGATGGTGATGAACCTCGACAAGTGCATCGGCTGCCACACCTGTTCCGTCACCTGTAAGCAGGTGTGGACGAACCGTGAGGGCACCGAGTACATCTGGTTCAACAACGTCGAAACCCGTCCCGGCGTGGGCTACCCCCGCGGCTGGGAGGACCAGAAGAAGTGGAAGGGCGGCTGGAAGCGTACCGCCACGGGCCGCCTCGTTCCCCGTCAGGGCGGACGCGTCGCCTCGCTCGCGAAGATCTTCGCGAACCCGACGCAGCCGACCATGAAGGACTACTACGAGCCGTGGACCTACGAGTACGACAAGCTGCTCCAGGCACCCGCGAACTCCCGTGCGATCCCGACGGCCCGCGCGAAGTCCACGATCACGGGCGAGCACATCGACAAGCCCGAGTGGGGCCCGAACTGGGACGATGACCTGGGCGGCTCCATGGAGACCCTGGATCAGGACCCGGTCCTGCACCAGATGAACCTCCAGGTCGCCAAGACCATCGAGGACGCGTACATGTTCTACCTGCCTCGCATCTGCGAGCACTGCCTGAACCCGACCTGCGTGTCGGCGTGCCCCTCGGGCGCGATGTACAAGCGCACCGAGGACGGCATCGTCCTCGTTGACCAGGATCAGTGCCGCGGCTGGCGCATGTGCGTGTCGGCCTGCCCCTACAAGAAGGTCTACTTCAACCACAACACGGGCAAGGCCGAGAAGTGCACGCTGTGCTACCCGCGCCTCGAGGTCGGCCAGCCGACCATCTGCTCGGAGACTTGCGTGGGGCGCCTGCGCTACCTGGGCGTGTTGCTCTACGACGCGGACCGCGTCACCTGGGCCGCGTCCCAGGAGGACGAGCGCGACCTCTACCGCGCCCAGCGCGAGATCCTGCTCGACCCGAACGACCCGCAGGTGGTCGCCCAGGCTCAGGCCAACGGCGTTCCCCACTCGTGGATTAAGGCCGCCCAGGAGTCCCCGATCTGGAAGCTCATCACCGAGTACGAGGTCGCCCTGCCGCTGCACCCCGAGTTCCGTACCCTGCCGATGGTCTGGTACGTGCCGCCGCTCTCCCCGGTTGTCGACCAGGTGACCGCGTCCGGCAGCGACGGCGAGGACCACAAGGTCCTGCTGTCCGCCATCTCGCAGATGCGCATTCCGCTGGAGTACCTGGCCGGCCTGTTCACGGCCGGAGACACGGCTCCCGTCGAGCTGGCGCTGCGTCGCCTCGCCGCGATGCGCTCCTACATGCGCGACGTCTTCGTCGACAACCCGACGAACGAGGAAATCCCGGCCTCCGTGGGCATGACCCCGGAGAAGGTCAAGGAGATGTACCGACTGCTGTCGATCGCCAAGTACGACGACCGCTTCGTCATCCCGACCGCCCACCCCGAGATGCCTCGTGGCATCAAGGAACTCGAGGGCTGCCCGGTGTCCTACGACGTCGAGGCCTTCCACGGCCTGGCCCCCGCCACGTCGAACCGCCCGATGGGTGGCTCGTCGCCGGAGGGACGCCAGATGCTCCCCCTTGAGGTCGTTCGATGAGTACTTTCGTCGGCATTCCGCGCATTCCTACGGCCGCTCCGGACACGGAGATGGATCCGCAGGACGCGCGCGGCGTGCGCATGGCGGTCTCGGTTCTCCTGGACTACCCGGGGGACGACTTCGAGACCAAGCTGAACGCCGTCGAGGAGGCTCTGGCGGACCTGCCGGAGCCGGCCTCGTCGGCCCTGGCCTCGTTCGTGAGCTACGCTCGCGCCGCGGGCCTGCGCGCCATGCAGACCACCTACGTGGAGACGTTCGACCAGCGCCGCCGCTGCGCGCTCGGCCTGACGTACTACACGCACGGCGACACCCGTGGACGCGGCCAGGCAATCCTGGCGTTCAAAGAGGTGCTGCGCCGCGCCGGCTTCGAGATGGACCGCGAGGAGCTGCCCGATCACCTGCCGGTGGTCTTGGAGTTCGCGGCCTTCGACGAGACGGGTACGGCCGAGGGCCTGCTGCGCTCGAACCGCGAGGGCATCGAGGTGATCCGCACGGCGCTGCGCGCCGCGGACTCCCCGTACGCGCCGCTGCTGGATGCGCTGGTCGCGACGCTGCCCGAGCCGGACGAAAAGACCATTGAGGGCTTCCGTAAGCTCATTAGCCAGGGGCCGCCCACCGAGCTGGTGGGCGTGGGCGATCTGTCTGCCACGCCCTTCCCGACTTCCGAAACAACGATGGGACGGTAACGTTCATGGAATCCGCACTTTTGCATGCCGCGTCTGCAGCCGAGACGCAGTCGCTGTCCTTCCTGGACATTGCCCTGTGGGTGGTCCTGCCCTACGTGTCCTTCGCGATCCTCATCGTGGGCCTCGCGTGGCGCTACAAGACGGACCAGTACGGCTGGACGTCTCGTTCCTCGCAGTGGAATGAGCCGACCATCCTGCGTTGGGCGTCGCCGCTGTTCCACTTCGGTGTCCTCTTCGTGTTCATGGGCCACATCCTCGGCCTCGTGATCCCGAAGACGTGGACCGAGGCGGCCGGCGTGCCTCAGCACGTCTACCACCTGATGGCGACGATCCCCGGCACGATCGCTGGAATCATGACGATCGTTGGCCTCGCGCTGCTGATCTACCGTCGAGCGGTGGTCAAGTCGGTGCGCGTGGCGACGACCCGCATGGACATCGTCACCTACGTGATGCTGGCGATCCCGGTACTCCTGGGCGGGGCTGCGACCCTGCTCAACCAGGTGCTCGGCGGTCACGAGGGCTACGACTACCGCGAGACGATCTCCGTGTGGTTCCGCTCGATCTTCACGCTGCACCCGCAGGCGCACCTGATGGTCGACGTGCCGCTGAGCTTCAAGCTGCACATCATCGCGGGCCTGCTGCTGTTCTGCATCTGGCCGTTCACCCGCCTCGTGCACGCGGTGAGCGCGCCGGTCGGCTACGTGGCGCGTCCCCCGGTGATCTACCGGTCGCGCGACGAGCGCCGCACGCACGAGATGACGCGCGGCGGCATGTCTGACTGATCGATGGTCGGCGCCCGCGCCGCGGTCCTGCCGAAGGGGCGAGGCCGTGGCCGGGTGATCGGCGGGACCGGGGGCGGGCGAGAGCTCGCCCCCGAGTCTTTATCGTGGGGTGCGTGGTGTCACCTGCGCGAATAGAGGCGTCGACCCCGCGTAATGAGACCACTCGGTGGTATTGGCCGTGCGGAGCGGCTTGTATGCTGGGTAGAATAAAGAGCACTTTGTAAGTAACGTAACAGGTTTAATGCCGTTTGGTGATGCTCGTCATGTGCATTTCCGCTGATTATGAGGGAGAGAGGACTATTGATGAATGACACCTCCCGTTCTCGGCCCCTGGCTGAAACACTCGCCGCGATGGCTGCCCTGACACCCGCGCAGCACGCTCTCCTGGAGCGCATTTCGCACCATGCGAGCCCCGTCACTGTCGCAGAACTGGCCCAGGAGGCCGGCTTGCACGTGTCGAGCGTGCGCGAGACCCTCGAGGGCCTGTTTGCGCTCGGCCTGGTCGAGAAGCAGCAGCTTCCTTCCTCGGGGCGAGGTCGTCCCGCGCTCGGCTATTCGACGACGACTCCGGCGGACCCGTCGTTTGCCGCCCAGATGCTCCACCAGCTGACGTCGTCTCTGCTGGCCTGGTTGCGTGCGGATGCGGCAGATCCTGCCGCGTCTGTGCGTGAGATTGGCTCGCGTTGGGCCGATGCCGCGCTCATGACGATGGAGGTTCCGGATCATAGCCACGCGCCGAGTCGTCGTCCGGTGCGCGACACCTTCAATATTGCGGCTCACCTGGGCAAGGTGCGCCTGTTCATGAATGCGATGGGCTTCGCGTCGATCCCTCATGACACCGACCCGATGGCGGTCGTGCTGACGGCGTGCCCCTTTACCGAGCCCGGCGCGCCGGATGATCTGGCGCTGGAGCTTCGCAGCGGCATCGTCGAGCGCGTGTTCGAGCGTACGGCGACCGGATTTGCCACGTGGTCACTTGATGTCGATCCGATGGATCCGCTGCGTATGACGATCTACATTCGTTCGCTGAATGAGGCAAACCCGAAGCCCCTGTCGACGACGCTGCACTTCTTCGGTGGCGCCGCTGAGGCTGCCGGTGGTTACGTCCGCGAAGTGCCCTCCTCTGAGACGCCGGAAACGCTCGGTGAGCTCCTTGAACAGCTGAGCGCGGAGAGCCCCGAGCTGGCCCGTATCCTGAGTGTGTCGAGCTACCTGGTGAACGAGCGCTCGGCCCGCCCGGATAGCGAGCTCGCGCCGGGTGCACGCGTCGACGTGCTGCCCCCCTTCGCCGGTGGGTGAGATTTACTAGTCATTTGTGTGGGGCGGTCAGGGTTGTGAGACAATCCTGACCGCTTCATCGTAGGATGAAGACAAAGCCTCTCCCATCATTGGAGGATCCCATGTCCGCAGAGATTGCAACCGGTATTACCGAGGACCCCCTGGATGCGGCCGCGCTGATCAACAGTGCTCGCCGTGACACCTGTGGTGCCGTCGCATCTTTTATCGGCGCGGTTCGTAACCATGACGGTGGTGAGAGCGTGGATGCGATCGAGTACTCATCGCACCCCTCGTCCCCGCAGATTCTGCGGGAAATTGTCTCGGAAATGAGGGATCGTCCCGGCGTTCATTGCATTGTGGCGTGGCATCGCGTGGGCCGTCTGGAGATCGGTGACGATGCGATGGTCGTGGCCGTTGCGGCGGAGCATCGCGCGCAGGCGTTCCGCGCGGTCGAGACGATCGTCGAGGACGTGAAGGCGAAGCTGCCGATCTGGAAAAAGCAGGAGCTGTCCGACGGTTCGCACAACTGGTCGGGTCTGTGAGATGACGATCGGCGATCCCTATTCGCGTGAGGTGGCCGTCTCGGGCCGCTCCGTCGCGCTTCCGCTCATCAATCAGCCCCTCCCGTACGAGGCCGGGGACCCTGCGCTGGAACGTTTCCGTCGTAACTGGCTGGTGTCGGGTATCGGCGAGGCCGGTCAGGCGCGCCTGGCTGCGTCCCGTGTGCTCGTGGTGGGCGCGGGCGGCCTCGGCTCGCCCGTCCTCCTGTACCTGACGGCGGCCGGCATTGGCACGATCGGCATCTGTGACTCCGACGTTGTTGAGGTGTCGAACCTGCAGCGTCAGCTGCTGCACGGCGAGGGCGACGTGGGGGATCCGAAGCCGGATTCAGCCGTGCGTCATCTCAGTGGACTCAACTCGTCGGTGCATTTTGAGCGCTTTGGGCACGTGACCAGCGAGTGGCTGGATGAGCACGGCCGCGAGTGGGATCTGATTGTGGAGTGCACGGATAACTTTGATGCGAAGTACCTGGTGGCGGACTACTGCGCTGATTCGGGCGTGCCGCTCGTGTGGGGCACGGTCGTGTCGATGGCCTTCCAGGTGAGTGTCTTCTGGTCCCAGGCGCCGGCCCCCGTGCCGTCGCTGACGCTACGCAGCCTGCACCCGGTCAAGCCTGCTCCCGGGACGACGCCGGCCTCGCCGACAGTGGGCGTGCTTGGCCCCGTCGTCGGCCAGGCGGGCACCGCGATGGCGACGGAGGCCATCAAGGTGCTGGTGGGCTTCGGCGAGCCGCTCATCGGGCGTGTCCTCATGATGGATGCGGCGA
The DNA here is from genome assembly GCF_030217285.1 of Pauljensenia sp. UMB3104. Lineage (NCBI taxonomy): Bacteria > Bacillati > Actinomycetota > Actinomycetes > Actinomycetales > Actinomycetaceae > Pauljensenia > Pauljensenia sp. UMB3104. Next base: position 67,920 of record NZ_JASONN010000011.1, read on the forward strand.
CGCAGCGTGCCGACGTGCTGACTTTCGCCCCGTGGGACTGAACCCCGTGGCCCCGCGCGCTGACGTGGCGGCGATCGTCGTCGGCGGAGGTGGGGGAGAGCGCCTCGGTGGCGTCTCGAAGCCCGACCTGACGCTGGGCGGCATGCGTTTGATCGACCGCGTGTGCGGGTCTTTGCTGGCGGCGTGCGGCGCGGGATGCGTGGCCGTCGTGCCCCCGACCGTGCGCGTCCCGGAAGAGGTCATGCGCACGCTCGAGGATCCGCCGAATGGTGGTCCGCTGGCCGGTATCGATGCGGGCTTGCGCGCGCTGGGCATCGACGACGACGTTCTGGTTGTTGTGGTCTCCGTCGATGCGCCCGGCGTGGCAGGTTTGTTGCCCGCTCTCCTGGAGCCTCCTCTGGGGCCGGATAGTGAGGGGCGCATCGCGGTCGGTGGCGACCCGCAGCCGTTCGATCAGTACCTCATGGGCGTGTATCGCGCGGGGGCGCTGCGCCGCGTTATCGACGAGGCCGTGGCCGGTCTCGGCTCCGTGCGCGGCGTGGGGGTGCGTCGGGTGCTGCGCGCGCTCGCGCTCGAGCGGGTCAGGGTTGACGCTGACGTCTGCCGGGATATTGATACCCCCGAGGATGTGGCCTGGTGGCAGGATTTTCTGGGCAACTGATTTGTAAGTAATGCCACAGAGGGTATAGGTTGGGAGGGTCAGCGCCTCACGGCTCACTCCCATCAAGGTGCCCTCATGAAACTTCGTCATGGACAACTGTGGCAGCGGCTCGGACTGGCCATAGTGTCAGGAATTCTCATCGCCAGCCTCGCTCCCTCCACTATCGCCGCGCCACTAGACGGTCAGGAAATGGGCGGCGACGCACGGTCCGCCGACCGTGACCTGTCACGTTCGGACAGCGGGGTGGCCGATCCGGCCGACTCTCAGGACCGTGCGGCCTCGGACGGCGCTGACGCCTCCGACGCGTCCGACGCCTCCGAATCCGCCGACTCCACCGAGTCCGCCGACGCAGCCACGGCCTCGTCCCAGGAGGAGAACGCCGACGTCCGCACCTACGTCTATCCCGGAACCTCTGGACCGACCCGCGTTCATGTCATCTCCACCCAGGGATCGGACGCAATCCTGCTCGAATCCAAGGGAGTATTCGGCATGATCGACGGAGGCGAGGGGCAGGGTGCGCCCGACGGCTCCGACCCCCGCTACCCCCTGCGACCGGGGACCACCCCGGCGCCCAAGGGGGACACGCAACGGATCCTGGACTACATGTCATCCCAGGGGGTGACCTCCTCGAACCTGGCCTTCTACCTGGGCACCCACCCTCACTCGGACCATATCGACAATGCGGACGACATCATCTACCGCTTCCACCCGCAGGTTATCTTCAGCCCGGAATACTCCGACGCCTGGATCTCAAACCCGAATGCGCTCTGGGACAATCAGTGGGTTTATGACCGCATGATTGCCGCCGCCTCCTGGGCGCAGCGCAGCTACGGCGCGCAGCTCGTCCAGCATGTACGGAACTACGACACGCACGTGCAGCTCGGCGACATGGACGTCCAGCTCATTCCCTTTGATCCCCAGGAGTCCTATCAGCGCCACCCCATTCGCGATGCGAACCTGCTCGGCTGGGGGAGCGTCGTCTCGGCCTTCGGGCACCGCGCATTCCTCGCCGCTGACCTCGAAATCGAGGGGGACCTCGAGGATCGGATAGCGGCCGTCGTTGGGCATGTTGACATGCTCAAGGCGGGGCATCACGGCCTGGCGACCTCGAACTCAGAGTCTTTCATGGCCACCCTCTCGCCCTCGATGATCATTCAGACGAACCCCGAATGGGTGACCCCGGACCGCCTGACGACGTCAGTCACCGTCAGCGGCACCGCGTCATGGGCACCAACCGCTGACCTGTGGGACAAGGCGCGCATTCCCGCCGTCGTAGGAACCTTTAGCGAATCGGGCATCAGTTACAACGACCTGTCAGCCGCTTCGTGGGGACACGAGTACTACCAGGGCGTCACGCCGCGGGCGTGGTGGTTCCAGGGTGCGCGCCCGCAGTCGACGTACGGCTGGTGGAAGGGCTGGTCAGGCAACTGGTACTTCTTTGCGGATCACCCCTATTGTGCGACGAGCCAGTGGGTGAATGATCGCGGCACCTGGTACTGGATGGATTCCACCGGCGCTATGGCGACAGGGTGGATCTACGACGGAAGCTCCCGATACTACCTCGACGACAAGGGGAACCCGACCGCGCAGGGGTGGCAGAGCATCGATGGGAACTGGCATTATTTCGTCGACGGTCGCGCCTCAACCGGATGGTTGGCCGACCGAGGGACCTGGTACCGCTTGGACGAGTCGACCGGCGCGATGCTCACAGGCTGGCAGAAGGTCGACGGACACTGGTACTACATGCTCTCCTCTGGCGCTATGGTCACGGGGTGGCAGAGTATCGACGGCTCCTGGTACTACTTCGATGGTGCAGGCACGATGGCTACCGGGTGGATCCAGGACGGTGGTTCCTGGTACTACATGAACGAATCCGGGAAGATGGTCTCAGGTTGGCTGCGCGACGGTGACGCCTGGTACTACATGAGCTCATCGGGCGCGATGACTGTCGGTTGGCAGAACGTGGGTGGGACCTGGTATTACTTCCCCGGCTCTGGCGTCATGGCCACGGGGTGGATCCAGGACGGTGGTTCCTGGTACTACATGAACGACACGGGCGCCATGGTCACCGGGACGCAGGTCGTCGATGGTCGACGCGCAACCTTTGCGCCCTCGGGGCGCTGGACCGGCTACCTCCCCTGATTCCGACCGCCCTGATCCCGGCTGCCCTGATTCCGGCTACCCCTAATCCTGGCTCCCCCTGATTCCGGCTGCCCTGATCCTGCCGAGGCCTCGTCTCTGATCGCCGGCGTGGTTCCCCACAAATGTCGCATGCAATTCCCATGTCAATCTTTCGGATTTTGAAATGGGAGTGTTGGTATTTCAACGTTTTCTCGATACCTAAGAAAATGAAGGGTACCCAAATTGCATGCGACATTGAGAGAGGGGGCGAGGGGGAAGGGAAGAAGAGGGGAGGAGGGGGAGTCAGCGCTGCTCGTCGAGCTGGTGGAAGATCGCTGTGAGCAGCGGCGTGACCACCTCGAGGGTGTCGAGCGCGCCGCCGCGCGAGCCGGGGGAGGAGATGATGAGCGCGCCCGAGGCGTCGCGCGCCGTCACGCCGACGACCTCCCGAGACAGGCCCGACAGCGGGGTGTTGGCGAGGCCGTGGGCGCGGATCTGCTCGGCGATGCCCGGGATCTCGACCTCGACGATGGAGCGGACGACCTCGGGCGCGTAGTTGCCCACTCCAAAGCCCGATCCGCCCAGAACCAGGATGAAGCGCGCGCCGGCCTCGAGCGCGTCGCGGATCTCCGTCTCGAGGATATCGGCGCTCTCGGGGATCGCCGCGACCGTCACCGGGCCGAGGCCCGCCTCTGCCAGTGCGGCAGTGCAGGCGGGGGTCGCCCGATCCTCCTTCGTGCCGCGCTGAATGCGGTCGGAATAGGTGATGACGTGGGCGCTGATCTGGCTCAGGTCGTAGTCGACGGGCTTGGGCATGGTGTCCTCCAGGACGTGGTGACTTGCTGGTGACTGTGATCCTAGTCCCTCCTTCGTGTCAAGGTGGGGTGGGGATGGGTGCGGGCGTGACGGCGATTTTGTGGGTGTGTCGGCCGAGGCAAATGAGGCCTGTGTGGGGCCTCGCGAGTCCAGCCATCGTCGAATGTATGGAGTTGCTGCCGATTGCCCGTATTTACTATGGCTAAAAACAAGTTAAATGGAGCTCTTCATTTCACTGAAATGAGGGGGAAAAGTAACGATTCGGATGCGGATCTGTGAATCGTTGCGTGCGTGCCGCATACCTTGTTAGATTTAATGCGTTCCATTCCCTCATAAAAGGAGAGGCGAGTGCGCTCCCTTCGCATCCTTCCCGTCCTCGGCGCGGCCGCCCTGGCCCTCGCCGCCTGCACCTCCGGCTCCCCCGCCGCGGACTCCACGGCCTCGGCGCCCGCGACCCAGCCCGCCGCCGAGACCACCGTCCTCAACGTCTACGCCGCCGCCTCGCTGACCGAGACCTTCGGTGAGCTCGAGAAGACCTTCGAGGCCGCCAACCCCGGCGTGGACGTGCGCTTCAACTTCGCGGGCTCCCAGGATCTCGTGACCCAGCTCGGCGAAGGCGCGGACGTCGACGTCCTGGCCACCGCCAACGAGTCCACCATGAAGAAGGCCGCCGACGCCTCCCAGGTCGACGCGCAGACCATCTTCGTCACCAACACCCTGGTCCTCATCACCACGCCCGGCAACCCCGCGGGCATTACCGGCCTCGACTCCTCGCTCGAGGGCGCCAAGCTGGTCATCTGCGCGCCCGAGGTCCCCTGCGGCAAGCTCACCAAGACCCTCACCGAGAACCTCGGCGTGACCCTCAACCCTGTCTCTGAGGAGCAGGCCGTCACCGACGTGCGCGGCAAGGTGGCCTCCGGACAGGCTGACGCCGGTATCGTCTACAAGACCGACGCCCTCGCCGAAGGCGACGCCGTCGACACCGTCGCCATCCAGGGCGCCGATGAGGCCGTCAACAAGTACCCGATCGCCCTCGTGAGCGCCTCGACCAAGAAGGATCTGGGAAGCAAGTGGATCGACCTGGTCCTCTCCGCCGACGGACAGAAGGTCCTCGAAGACGCCGGCTTCACGCCCGCCGCGAAGTAACATCGACAGGTGACATCGCGTCGAACACCCGCCGTGAGCCCCCTGCCCATCTGGGCGGGGGGCCTCGGTGCGCTTGCCCTGTGCTTCCTGTTCCTGCCCCTGGCCTTCATGCTGGGGCGCGTCAACTGGGCGACCCTGGGAGCGACCCTCGCCACCCCCGAGGCGGCCTCGGCCCTCGGTCTGTCGATGCGCACCTGCCTGATGGCGCTCGGCGTCGACCTCCTTCTCGGCGTTCCCGCGGCCCTCGTCCTGTCCCGCTCGTGGCGGGGCGTGCGCGCCGCCCGCATCCTCGTCGCACTGCCGCTCTCGCTGCCGCCCGTCGTCGCCGGCATCGCGCTCCTCGCGGCCTTCGGTAGGCGCTCCACCCTCGGGGCCCTCCTCAGCGGCGCCGGCCTCGACATCGCCTTCACGACAACCGCCGTCGTCATCGCCCAGGTCTTCGTCTCCCTGCCCTTCCTCATCGTCACCCTCGAATCCGCGCTGCGCGCGCGTGAGCAGGGACTCGACGAGATGGCCTCCTCCCTCGGCGCCTCGCCCTCGCGCGTCTTCTGGCAGATCACCCTGCCCACTGTGCTTCCCGGCCTCGGTCGCGGCGCGGCCCTCGCGCTCGCCCGCTGCCTCGGCGAATTCGGCGCGACCCTCACGTTCGCGGGGTCCATGCAGGGCGTGACCCGCACGATGCCCCTCCAGATCTACTTGGCCCGCGAGTCCGACGCGGACCTGGCCCTCGCGCTCGGTGTGGTCCTCCTCGGCGTCGCCGCGGCCGTCGTCGCGCTCACGGAAACCCCGTGGGGGCGCCTCGCCTCGCTCATTCGTTCGACGAGGCCGGGGCTGGTTTTCGCTTCCGATGGTCCTTCCGCTCGCTCCTCCGAGGCCTCGACCGCGCTCGCGGGAGATGTGGGGGAGGGCGCGGACGTGCGCGTCGCCGGGGCCATCGCCGAGCGCGGCTGGAAGGTGGACGCGGAGCTGCGCACCGGCCTCGTGACGGCCGTCGTCGGTCATAACGGTGCCGGAAAGTCCACGCTCGCCCAGGTGATCGCTGGGACCCTGCGTCTCGATCAGGGGAGCGCACGCATCGGCGAGCGCGTCGTCGACGACGACGCCACGTTCGTGCCCGCGCGCCGACGCGGCGTCGCCATGGTCTCCCAGGCGCCCCGCATCTTCACGCATATGAGCGTGCTTGCCAACGTCGCGTTTCCGCTGCGCGTGCGCGGGGTGGGGCGCGCCGAGGCCCGGGCCGCCGCACTCGAGCAGCTGCGTGCCGTCGGCATCGACGACCTCGCGCACAAGCGCGCCTCCGACCTGTCCGGCGGCCAGGCCGCCCGCGTCGCGATCGCCCGCGCGCTGGTCTTCCGCCCCGAGGTCCTCATTCTCGATGAGCCCACGGCCGCCCTCGACGTCGAGGCCACCGCCCAGGTGTCCTCCGTCCTGCGCCAGCGCCTCACCGGAGCGGGAATCACCACCCTGCTCGTCTCGCACGACATCGCCGAGGTCCTGCCCCTCGCCTCCCACATGATCGTCATGGGGGACGGGTGCGTCGTCGAGGAGGGCGAACCCGCCCGCGTCCTCGCCTCGCCGTCATCGGTGTTCGCCGCCCGCCTGGCCGGGCTCAATATCGTGGCCGGTCCCATTGCGATGCGCCCCGGCATGGTCGGCGTGAGCGTCGGAGAGGGCGAACTGTGGGCGGCCGACCTATCCGGGTTCGACTCGGCTGACGCTGGTCGTGTCGACGTGGCGTCCGGCGATGCGGCCGATGACGTCGCTTCCGGCGGGAGCGGTCAGGGTGGCCGCGTCGCGCTTACCTTCCCGCCCGAGGCCGTGGCTCTCTCCCGCGAGGAATCCCACGCCTCGCCGCGGTCCGTGCTGCCCGGTGTCGTCGCGGGCATCGACGTCAACGGCTCACTCGTCAGCGTGCGCGTCACGCTCGCGGAGGGCGTGTCAGTGACCGCCCGCGTGACAGCCTCCGCGTGGGCCGACCTCGACCTCGGCGTCGGTGATCCCCTGTGGGCGAGCGTCAAGGCCACTCAGGTCCGCGCGATCCGTATCGCGGCCCGTGAGTGAGTCTCGGTGCGTAGATCTGGTTGCAGCCACCGAGTAGTCAATGGGTGTCAGCTTCGTCAGTTTCCGTTCCGCCTGCCGGCAGTATCCCGAGATGAGACGTTGAATGGCGCTCAGTGTTGAATTGACGAGCTGATTGCGTGGTGTTTCGACGTGCAAATCTCCGAAAAACAGTGGACGATGCCGCTCGATTCGCTCACTAAAACGCTTGAGATCGGACATCATGTGGCTGAGAGCTTTGTGTGAATCAGCAAACTCGAGATGGCAGAGAAGGGCAGCGGCGAAATTGTTGACAACGAGGCGGTCCAGTGCCTCGTTAAGAGCCTTTTTCTTGCCAGAATGACGACGTGGACTGACTTCGCACATGCGAAGCGCGGCGAGCGTCACCTCCTTGTCGTATTTCTTCCCCTCAGATTGGCGACGTTGCTCCGAAGGACGCGAGACGTCAGCGAGTAGACAGTTGCCATGAGAAACGGCGTTTCGTAGTTTGCGCAGGATGAGTAGCAGGTGGGCGAACGGAGCGGTCTCTCCCCTGTAATCGAAGTACGACGTGTAGAGGCGGATATGTTCGTTCAAGGGGAGCAACTCCCACAGGTGCCAGATGGAAGGGGCGTCATTGCAAGCCATCCACATATCCTCGGTGTAGGGATTGTAGCGGATGGAGGATGTGTCGCCGTTGAGAATGCGACGTACGAGTACCTCTGACAGGTCCGATTTCGGATCGCTCATGATGAGCTGATTGAGTCGCACTTTGAGGAAATGCTCCGTGCTGAGCGCCAGTGAGAGACAGATACGGCTCAGGGCGAAGTCGAGGTACGAGAGTTCAACGAGGTGGGCGAAGTCGAGTCCCGAGTAAGTGTAGGAGCCTGCAGCGTCAACACGGGTGTAGTTGCGTTCATAGGATTTGATTTTGAAGAAATAGGAGCGTGAGTAAAGGAACTCTCGGGCGTCGCTCTCGGACATAAGCTCGAAGGAGACTCCGTGGCTCTTTAGTAGGGCAATCTGCTCATCGACGGTGATGCACTGCTTCATGCGGACCTCGTTGTGCCAAAAATTATGAGGGGGTCGAATCTGAGATCCGACCCCCCGATACCCTGGAGCAGAACCCCTGGGCATCTGACGTAGTGGTGAACAGTCTAGCGCTAGATGGAACCTTCGGTCAACGACTCATCTGTGACTTCTATTGGAATCATGGTGCTCGCCGGTAGGGATGGGATCATCCAGTTGACGGATCTCAAGGCCCTGGTTCATTGCATGACCGGTGGCAGCCGGGACGCATGGATGGCTGAGTTAACCCGTCAATGCGCAGCTGGGACCTACTAGTGGAGTATGGGCACGCCCGCCCACGCTCCACCTCAGGGGTTAACGTGCGCATTGAGGGGTTGAGGGCGCCTCCTGTCGGGTTAACGCTCCACTGAGCGGGTTAACGTGCGGCGTGCGCTCAAGATGCACGAGGCAGTGGCAGGCAGGTCAGTGCCGCGCGGGCGCGACGAGGCCGTGGCGGGGTTCTTGCCGATGGGTTGAATTTTGTCACGCTTCATATGTTGTAATTCTTTGTTTTCGCACGAGTGGGCGCGTGCTCAGTGCGGGGGATGCCACCCCCTATTTTGCCGGGTATTCAGCGGTTTTAGTCAGTGCGAGCCCGCTCATAGTGGGCGCCTTTGACTCTGTGCTTTGGGTTTCCTAAGTTGTGGTGAGGACTCAGGAGGTACGTCATGACAACACAGGGTCACCACGAGGCCACGCGCCCCTATCAGCTCGGCATCGATGTCGGCTCGACGACGGTCAAGGCCGTCGTTTTGGATGGAAATCGCCGTCTTTTCTCCGACTACCGTCGACATAACGCCGACGTGCGTGCATCCCTGGGGGCCCTCCTCGCCGACGTCGAGCGTGCCCTGCCCGGCGCCCGCGTTCACGCGGCCATCACCGGCTCCGGCGGCCTGACGACCGCCCGCGCCATGGGAATCCCCTTCGTTCAGGAGGTCATCGCGGGCACCGAGGCCACCCAGCGCCTGCACCCCGAGGTCGACGTCGTCATCGAGCTGGGCGGCGAGGACGCCAAGCTCACCTACCTGCACCCCACCCCCGAGCAGCGCATGAACGGCACGTGCGCGGGCGGTACGGGCGCCTTCATTGACCAGATGGCGACCCTCCTGCACACGGACGCATCCGGCCTCGGCGAGCTGGCGACCCGTCACACCCAGCTCTACCCGATCGCCTCGCGCTGCGGCGTCTTCGCCAAGTCCGACATCCAGCCCCTCATCAACCAGGGCGCCGCCCACGAGGACCTGGCCGCCTCCATCTTCAACGCCGTCGCCACCCAGACCATCGCGGGCCTGGCGTGCGGGCGCCCGATCCGCGGAACCGTCATGTTCCTCGGCGGCCCCCTGCACTTCCTGCCCGCCCTGCGCGAGGCCTACAAGGCCCTCCTGCCCAAGGCCGATGCCTTTGTCACCCCCGACGACGCCCAGCTCTACGTCGCGATCGGCGCGGCCCTCCTCGCGCAGAAGGAAGCCGCCAAGAAGGCGCGCCAGGCCGAGGAAGCGGGCGCGACCTCCGTCGAGACCCGCGGCGAGAAGCTCACCACCCTCATGGAGCGCCTCGCCGCCGCCCCGGTTCAGGTGGAGTCCCCGCGCATGGATCCGCTCTTCGCGACCCCGCAGGATCGCGAGGAATTCATCGCCCGCCACAGCCTCGACGTCATCCCCAAGGCCAGCCTCGACGAGGCCGAGGGCCGCTGCTGGCTCGGCATCGACGCGGGTTCGACGACGATCAAGGCCGTCGTCATCGACTCCCAGGACCGCATCGTCTTCACCCACTACGCCTCCAACGAGGGCGACCCCGTGGCCGCGGCCGTCGACATCGTGCGCGCCGTGCGCAGTGCCCTGCCCGAGGGCTGCGAGATCGGCCGCTCGTGTGCGACCGGCTACGGCGAAGGCCTGGTCAAGGCCGCCCTCACCATGGACGAGGGCGAGATCGAGACGATGGCCCACTACCGGGCCGCCGAATTCATTTGCCCCGGCGTCACTTCCGTCATCGACATCGGCGGCCAGGACATGAAGTACCTGCGCATCCGCGACCACGCGGTGGACTCTATTTCCGTCAACGAGGCCTGCTCCTCGGGCTGCGGCTCCTTCCTGCAGACTTTCGCGCAGACGATGGGCACCGACGTGCGGTCCTTCGCGCGCATGGCGATGGAGTCCGAGTCCCCCGTGGACCTGGGGACGCGCTGCACGGTGTTCATGAATTCCTCCGTCAAGCAGGCGCAGAAGGAAGGCGCGGACGTGCGCGACATCAGCGCCGGCCTGTCCTACTCCGTCGTGCGTAACGCCCTCTACAAGGTCATTAAGCTCAAGGAGCCCTCGGACCTGGGCGAGCGCGTCGTCGTCCAGGGCGGAACCTTCCTCAATGACTCGGTGCTGCGCGCCTTCGAGCTGCTCACCGGCCGCGAGGTCGTGCGCCCCGACATCGCGGGTCTCATGGGCGCGTACGGCGCCGCCCTGACCGCGCGCATGCACGACACGGGGGAGGGGACCTCGTCCCTCGCCACGATCGAGGCCCTCGAGGGCTTCGCCGTGGACACGACCCGCAAGACCTGCCGCCTGTGCCAGAACCACTGCCAGATGACGATCTCGACGTTCTCCAACGGCGAGCGCCACGTGTCGGGCAACCGCTGCGAGCGCGGCGCCTCCCTGGAGCGCGTGCCCAAGAAGTCGGAGCTGCCCAACCTCTACGACTGGAAGTACAAGCGGATCTTCGGATATCGCCGCCTCACCGAAAAGAAGGCCTTCCGCGGCGACATCGGTATCCCGCGCGTGCTCGGCATGTACGAGAACTACCCGTTCTGGTTTACGATGCTCACCGCGCTCGGTTTCCGCGTCATGATCTCGGGGCGCTCCAACCACGACCTCTTCGAAACCGGCATGGAGTCCATCCCCTCGGAGAACGTGTGCTACCCGGCCAAGCTCGTCCACGGGCACATCGAGTCCCTCCTGGACAAGGGCATCACGACGATCTTCTACCCCTGCGTCGACTTCGAGCAGAAGCTCACCGAGTCGGAAAACTCCTACAACTGCCCCATCGTGGCGACCTACCCCGAGGTCATCCGCAACAACATGGAGCGCCTCCTGGAGCCGGGCACGAAGTTCATCAGCCCCTTCGTCAACTTCGGTAACCGCGACTACCTGCCCGCGCATCTGTCCAAGACCTTCAAGGAATACGGCTACGACATCCCGGTCGAGGAGATGAAGGCCGCCCTGGACAAGGCGTGGGAGGAGGACGCCGCCGTCAAGGCCGAGATCCGCGCGAAGGGCGTCGAAACCATCGAGTGGATGCGTGAACACGGCGTGCGCGGCATCGTGCTGGCGGGCCGCCCCTACCACCTCGACCCCGAGATCAACCACGGCATCCCCGAGGTCATCGTCGGCCTGGGCATGGCCGTTCTCACCGAGGATTCCATCATCGACGCGCGCCTCGAGCGCCCCCTGCGTGTCCTTGACCAGTGGTCCTACCACTCGCGCCTCTACGAGGCCGCCGCCCGCGTCGGCGACGAGCCGGACCTCGAGATGGTCCAGCTCAACTCCTTCGGCTGCGGCGTCGACGCGATCACCGCCGACCAGGTCCAGGAGATCCTTGAGGGCCGCGGCGACGTGCACACCGTCCTCAAGATCGACGAGGTCTCCAACCTGGGCGCCGCGAAGATCCGCCTGCGTTCCCTCGACGCGGCGATCACCGAGCGCGCCACCCTCGCCTCGACGATCGACGAGGCCGGGGCCGGGGACGGCACGGATGGCGCGGAACTGGCCCCCGCCTCGTCCGTGGGCCTGGTGTCGGGTTCCGTCGACACCGCCACCCTGCGCGACCCCTCCGGGGACGCCGCCCGCGAGGAGCAGGCCGGGCACATCAAGCCGCGCACAGCCTTCACCGAGGAGATGCGCGAGGCCGGCTACGAGATCCTGGCCCCCCAGATGTCGCCGATCCACTTCCGCTTCCTCACCCCGCTGTTCGCCAGTGCGGGGCTGAAGGTGCGGGTCCTGGAGCACACGAGCCGCACCTCCATGGAAGTCGGCCTGAAGTACGTCAACAACGACTCCTGCTACCCGGCGATCGTCGTCATCGGCCAGCTCCTCGACGAGTTCATCTCCGGGCGCGCCGACCCCGACCGCACCGCCGTCGGCATCACGCAGACGGGCGGCATGTGCCGCGCCAGCAACTACGCGGCCCTCCTGCGTAAGGGCCTGCGCGACGCCGGATACCCGCAGGTGCCCGTCATCGCGCTGTCCGTCCAGGGCATTGAGGACAACCCCGGCTTCCACCTGGGGATCCCCCACATCCACAAGGCGATCCAGGCCTTCGTCATCGGCGACGCCATCCAGTCGATGCTGCTGCGCGTGCGCCCCTACGAGGTCACGCCCGGCTCCGCGATGGAGCTGTACCGCACGTGGGACGGCTACGTGCAGGAGTGGATCACGTCGGGCCGCGTGACGGCCCTCGGCGGGCGCGTCTCCTACGGGAAGATCATCCGCGAGTGCGTGCGTGCCTTCGACGCCCTGCCCCTGCGCGACATCCCGCGTAAGCCGCGCGTCGGCCTGGTCGGCGAGATCCTCGTGAAGTTCCACCCCGACGCCAACAACCACGCCGTCGACGTCATCGAGGCCGAGGGCTGCGAGGCCGAACTGCCTGGCCTCATGCAGTTCTTCCACAACTCCGTGGCGACCGCCGCGTGGGACAAGGAGAACCTGGGCATCGACGGCAAGCAGCGCTACATCATGCCGATCGTGTTGTGGGCGCTCAAGAAGTACGAGAAGCCCGTGCACCGCGCGTTTGCGGCCACGAACGGTAAGTTCGAGCCGCACCGGCCCATCGAAGAGATGATCGAGCGTTCCCAGGACATCGCGCGCCTGGGCAACCAGGCCGGCGAAGGCTGGTACCTGACCGCCGAAATGGTCGACATGATCGAACACGGCTGCCCGAACATCATCTGCGCCCAGCCGTTTGCGTGCCTGCCCAACCACGTCGTCGGCAAGGGCATGTTCCGCGCGCTGCGCACCCGCTACCCCGAGGCAAACATCGTGGCCGTCGACTACGACCCGGGCGCCTCCGAGGTGAACCAGCTCAACCGCATCAAGCTGATGCTCGCCACCGCCCTGCAGGACCCGGAGGCGCGCGACGGCGACGTGTTGCAGCTGGTCGACGTCGAAGAGCCGACGTCGTGCGGCGGGTCCGGCTCCGTCATGCTCGGCATGCCGACCATCCCGACGAGGCGCGCGGCCTTCCGCTGACCGCCTGCGGCGAAGTCGCGAAGGGGGACGGTGCTCGCAGGCTCTGTCCCCCTTCGTGTGCGCACCCCGTCGCGGCGTCCCCGGCCTCGTCCCTGACGCCTCACGGCATGGGCATAACCCCGCGCCCGATCTCAAACCCGGCCGGCGCCCAGCCCGTGTTGTAGGACAAACGCACCGACACCTCGCGCACGCCCGAGGCCGGCCACGCAACGGGGAGGAACCCCGTCTCACCGGGCGCCACATCCAGGAACGCTGACAACTCCCACGTTTCGTGGCCCTCCTCGACGACGCGGCAGAGGAACTCCAGATCCGACGTCGACGTGAACGTCATGTGGTTACGCACCGTCACCCCCGAATAGGAAGGAGCCACGGTCACCGGCGCATAGTGCAGCTCCTCGCTGCGTACCTCGTACAGGTCCGGGAAGTTGCCGCCCGCGAACTCCGGGCGTGTCGGGTCCAACGCGTGGATCGCGCGAAGCTCCTCGTCGACGTCGCCCACGTTCCACGCGATCACGCTCGGGTGCGCACGGTCCCTGCGAATCGCCGCTTCGATTGCCTCGTCGCGCGCGGCCCCCGGGCCGTACACGTTCGACGCGCGGTCGATGACGTACAGGCCGTACTCGTCTGCCAGCTCCAGGAAACATGCGTGGCCGGGCGCACCCGCAATCACAACCGCGTTCACGCCGTGGCGTTTACACCACACGATGTCGTCGAGCATCTCCGGCAAGTTGACAGCCAAGCCCGTGCGCCCATCGCACTCGTTGCGGTTCACTCCCCGCAAGATCAGTGCCTTACCGCCCAGCATCACACCCTGCGCAGTCGCCTCAACGTCGCGGAAGCCAACGTCAAGGGACACGGTATCCTTGACCCCTTCCTCATCGCGCAGCGTGACGATCAGTCGGTACAGGGCCGGCTCCTCCGCGCTCCACGGGAGCACATCCAGACCCTGCGCGTCAACAACCTCATCCGGAGAAGCGACCGCAGACCACAGCCTCTCCTGTTCGGCCTCGTTGACGAGCGTGGCATGAACCTCGACGCCCCCCGTCGTCTCAACCCGCAGCGTCAGCGCACCTGCGCGGCCATCGTGGGACGCCACCGGCACCACGTCGACGATGTGTGCCGTCGGCCTCGCCTCCAACGACACTTCACGGAACAGGCCATGACAGCACACCGGGGACTCCATCAGCAAGACAACCAGCGTGTGCGTGTGGGTGGGCTGCAACGCGCCCGTCACGTCAAAAGCCGCAGGAATGAAACCGTCCGCACTAAAACCGACGAACGCTCCATCGAGCCATGCGTAGAGGGGACCCGAAAAACCGCCGAAAGTCAGCGTCATCATCCAGCTGCGATCAACCGCCTCCTTGAGGGGTGCATCAAGGGAAAACTCGCGGCGCAGAATCGAGGCGCGCACAACGTCGGTGGGTGACACCCCGCCAGCGGGCTGCTTGCCCTCCGGGTGCGCCTGCGTCTGCGCGTGCGCCTGTGCCCCCGGGCGCGCCTGCGTCTGCGGGCACCTCCGTGAGCCATCCAGCTCCAGGATGCCAGGCACAGATGTCGCGCCGAAATTCTGGTGAACGGGAGCCTGATCAATCAGCTCCGCAGCGGTGCCAGTGACACCGGTAACCTGCCAGGTGCTCGAGAGCATCTGAAGTGGCCTGCGTGACCTCCACGTCGCGTGCACCGTCAGACGGTTCACCGACGCCCCTGGGTCCCGCAGCCACGTGACGTCCGGTTCCAGGATGTGGTTCATGTAATAAAAGTAGCATTTTGCTATTAGTCAGAAAAGTGTAAATTTTTCTGAAATGCAGGCAAATATGCCTTGACATGCGCAATAAGTGTGGGTGACAAACGGGACGTGGACCACATTGTGGGATTTTTGTTCCTGCGCGTGGGCAAAATACGTTGTGCCGTGGGGTGATGCGCGGATGGGTGCCCGGCCTCGCGTGGCGGGCGAGCGCATGAGGAACCCCGGCCTCGTCCCTGGGAGAAGGAATGAACTGCGCCCCGAAACTTGGACGCGTTTAATGGTAGCCGTTATGCGGCTTCCTGTAGGGCCTGATCCCGGTATTC